>CANQZO010000040.1 GCA_947628355.1 Candidatus Gastranaerophilales bacterium
TATTATATCAAGCGCAGTGTTTCTGGCCGCGCCTAACCCCCCCCTGGCCGTTTTTTCGATAACTTTTATTCTGTTATCTTTTTCGGCATATTCTTTTAATATAGATAGCGAGTTATCTTCCGAGCAATCATTTACACAGATTACTTCAAAATTTTTATATGTTTGATTAATGATTGAGTTTAAACATTCGGGTAAATACTGCTCTACATTATAAACAGGCAGTACTATATAAAATTTGACCATTTATATCTCCTCTAAAGCCTGTGCAAGTCGTTTAATTCCGACTTTTATTGTTTCTTCATCGGCATTTGTGTAATTCAGCCTTAATGTGTTTACATTTTGAGGATTTACATAGAACGGATGTCCCGGTACAAATGCTACCTTTTTAGCTATTGCTTTATCAAATAAATCTGTTACCGATTTACCTTCTTGTATCGTTACCCAAGTGAACATTCCACCTTTGGGATGTGTAAATTTAACAGTTTTTGGGAAGTATTCTTCCATTGCGCCTACCATTGCTGAGGCTTGGGATTTATATAATTTTTTAATTTTTTCAATGTGCTTATCAAGATCATTGTTATGAAGATAATCTGAAATCAAATATTGTCCGAATATGTTTGAATGCAGGTCTGATGCTTGTTTTGCCGTTTCTATCATTTTAATGATTTCTTTATTGGCAATGATGTAACCGAGCCTCATCCCCGGGGTTACTATTTTAGAGAATGAACCTAAATATATATTTTTTTCGCTTTCATTTAATCCGATATAATGTATTCTCTCCCCATCTTCAAATCTTAATTCACCGTATGGGTCATCTTGAATTAGTATTAAATCTTCATCTTTTATAACTTCAAAAACTTTTTTTCTGTTTTCAGCCGTATAAGTTAACCCCGTCGGATTTTGAAAATTCGGGATTAAATATGCAAGTTTAGGTTTGTGCAATTTTATATTGTTTTTTAAATCTTCAATATCAAGTCCGTCGTCATTTAATTTAGATTGAACAAAATCAGCCCTGTACATGCAGAAGGCCTGCAATAAACCAAGGTATGAGGGTTTTTCCACAAGCACTTTATCGCCGTCATTTATAAAAACTTTTCCGATTAAATCTAATGCCTGCTGCGACCCCGTTGTTATTATTACGTTTTCAATAGTTATATCCATGCCCCAAATTCGTTTATAACGGTCAACTATAAACTGCCTTAAACTGTCTAATCCCATAGTTGTTGAATATTGATATATTTTTGCACCGAATTTATCGGCAATTCTGTTCATAGATACTTTTAATTCTTCCTGCGGAAAAGAAATAGGGTTTGGCAGTCCGCCCGCAAATGAAATAATTTCGGGTTTTTGTGTTACTTTTAATATTTCTCTTATAAATGATGATGGTGTGTTTTTTATCCTTTGAGAAAAATAATTTTCAAACATATTCTGCTCCCTTTTCCACTCTTCGCTTTTATTTTACAATAAACAAATATTGAACAAAATTATTATAACAAAAATCCCTTATATTTTTATAATAAGGGATTTTTTTAATATTTTTGTTTATTTTACCTTATCGATTGTAATAAATCATTTAATAAGGTTAATTCTTTTCCCGAAATTTTGTTTGATGCAATAAACTCCCTTATCTTTGAATTTATAGCTAATTTTGCTCCTTTACTGCTTGCTTGTATGTAATCTCTGCATAAATCTGCAATTTCTTCTGACTGTTTACTTGTAAGGGTTGTTTTATTTTGGTAATATTTAATGTTTAAATCTTTTGTTTCGTTATTATAGTTATCATATTTTTCCTTTATTTCAGCATTTATTTTGTCTCTTGCTTGTGCGGAATTGCAATTGGCTAATTCTTTATATAAACTGCTTATTTCATTTCTAAAAGATGTATCCATTGCGATAGATTGTGCCTGTATACATAGTAATGATTCATCTTTATTTAATCCGAATTTATTCTGCAGATAATTAATTTCCGCCATTATAGCTTGTCTTTCTTCTTCACTTTTTGCATTTGATAATTCATAATATTTATTTGATAATTCTTTTTTTTGATTGTCGGGTAAAGTGCTTTTTGCATTTATAATTTCCAAGTCAATATCATTAAGACTTATAATCCTTTTATTTTCATTATCATGTATTTCTGCTTTTATTCTTTCTTTTACTTCTTCACCGGATGCGTATGATAATTTTTCGTATAGGTTTGCTTCATTTGAGTAATATGAAACATTCAATCCGTGTTGTAATGTTTCTAAGCATATTGCCTTAGCTTTTCCCGTTATACCATATTCATTCATCTTGTATTTAATTTCGGCTTGAAGCCTTTCTCTATCGGCCTCTGTCGTTGTATTAGCCAGCTCATTAAATAAATTACTCATTACTTCGGTTTGTTCTTCCGGTAGAATATTATAATAATTGAATTTTTCTATTTCAATCTCACCGATTTTTTGTTGCATTCTTGCTTCAAGTTCTTGTATTTGAGCTTGTATTATTTCTTTAGTGTCTGAATCTTCGGCTGAGTTTAATTCTTTTTTTAATTCTTCAATATTTTTCGTATATGATTGTCTTATACTTTCGCTTTGGGTACCTAAACTTTCTAATATTTCGTCATCATCATAGTTATATTCTTCTAACGTAAATTTAATTTCCGCACGGATTGCTTCGGCTTCTTCTTCAGATTTTGCATTTGATAATTTTTCGTATAAATCGGTTAATTGCTTTGTTGAATTGTCCTCAGTTTCATACGGTTGTACGTCTTTAAATATGCTGCTTGTATCATTCTGGATTGAATCTGTTTCTTGTGGGGGCTGTGTACCTCCACCGCCATTGCAACCATCAATTGCTATAAATTGATAATTCCCGTTAACGTACATAAGGACTCCTTTCAAATATTTTATTATTTAATTTGTTATTCGGATAATTTAAGTTAAAACTTTAGAATTTATAAAAAAATTTTACAATTTTTAATATTAGAATTAAAATCATTTTATGATTAAGAATTTTAAGCAAATTATTGACGGAATTAAGAAAATGAATTTGCCTCAAACTGAGTTCGTTAAGTTTATGGAGGATATTCATAATCCGTTCATTGTTTTAATCGCCTGTATTTTATCGTTAAGAACAAATGATAAAACAACCTATCCCGCGACAATGAGGATGCTGAAACTGGGCAGAAGTCCCAAGGATTTTTTAAATGTTAAACTTGAAGACTTGGAGAAAGCTATTTATCCTGTAGGATTTTATAAAAATAAGGCAAAACAAATATTAGATATTGCTCATGAGCTTTATTATAAGCATAACAGTATAGTTCCTAAAGAAATTGAAGAACTTATAAAATTTAAAGGGGTAGGCAGAAAAACGGCAAATTTGGTTCAATCCAAGGGCTACGGAATGCCGAGTATTTGCGTTGACGTCCATGTACACCGCATTTCAAACAGGCTCGGGCTTGTATGTACAAAAGAGCCCGAAGAAACCGAATTCGCCCTTAAAAATAATCTGCCCGAAAACTATTGGAGTGAAATTAATACTCTGTTCGTGACGCTCGGACAAAATATATGCAAGCCGACTAAACCTAACTGCAGTGAATGTTTGATTAAACAGTATTGTAAAACTTTTTCCGATTAAAAATTTATTCTTTCGGCATACAGCAATTTTTGTATTTTTTTCCGCTTCCGCATGGGCATTTGTCGTTTCTGCCCACGTGTGAGTAATCTATGCCCTCTTTTTGTTTTTGTTCTTCTTTTACGGTTACGCTTTTCATCATTTGTTCAAAAACTTTTGAGGCATATAATACGCTTGCGGATGAATATACTTTCTTTTCTACGGTATCTGCTTTATAGTATTTTAAAAGTTCTTCTAAACTGTATTTGGTTTGTAAAATTTCGTTTGTTCTATCCGTAAAATTTGGATATTTTGCTGCCGTGCGTTTTATTATATTTGCATTTACTTTGTCATTCTCAAGGAAATTTTTTACGCAGTCTTTATAGCCTTGAACGGTTTTATAATCTTCTTCTTCGTATATTTTGCAAAATGTCTGATAAAACGGGAGAACAAAAAGTCCTAATTCCTTATCGTATATAATTCCGATATCGTATGTCGCTGAGTGAGATGAAAATCCCTCAAGTGATTTTTCCATAAAATCCGAGTAGGAATTTTTAAAATCAGAAACGGTAAAGTATCTGTTATGTTCTACCTGCTTTATATTAGCTTCTATTTCTTTTTTATCGGGTTTTTCGCCTCCGTCGCAGTATGCGTTGAAAATATTTATCAAATTATCGGCATATATATTTGTTGTGATTACTTCATCAGAGCCGAAGCATTCAAGAAATTTTTTTCCGAAATCTTTTACGATATTTTCTATTAACTCCTGTTTTTTTGGATTTCCCTCGTATGCATCTTCGGGTTTTTCTATTATTTTTGCTATTGCATACTTATATATTTCATCTTTATTTATACTTGATACTACATTAGATACTTCAAGCAGGAAATATTCTTCGTTCATTGGAAATATTCTGCATATAGCAAACTGTCCGGGGGTTATTCCTCTAAAATTATTCATCTTTACTAAAGATAATACTTTATAAGTTTTTTCGTTTATCAAATTATAAAGTTCAAATCCGTTGCTTAATACGCGTCTTACTTCATATACGGATGACATTGTTTTTGATAATGCTTCTATTATTGATTTTTCTTCTTTTGTTATATCCGTATTCTTTTCTTTGTACAGTTCTAAGATTGTTTTGCGCTCTTTTGTCAATCTTCTTTCAAATATATATGGAATCATTGACGCTTGCAGATTATTTCTTGCTCCTGCTACTGCTTTTAGGTATTCGTCAAAATCGGGTTTTACGGTTTCATCATTTAATGTAAAATTCATTAATTTTGTTATTGTATCTGAAATAACGGCTAATTTTTCTATTACTGACATTTTTTATCCCCTTTTATTTTTAATACGGCAGAATGTCTTGCCGTCAATCCTTTTTCTTTCCTGTATGAAAAAAATATATCAGACATACAGCATGTGCAATACCTGCAAATGTCTATATTTTTTATTCCTGTTTTTTCCAATTGGTCACAGTTTAATAATTTTAAATCTATAAAATATTTATTTTCTTTCTTTCTATAAAATTTTGTATCAGCTTCATTTTTTATAAGTTTTTTAAATACATCCTCATCCGTTTCAAAACAGCAGATATCTATGGCAGGGCCGATTAGTGCAGTTATATTTTCTGCTTTTATATTTAATTCTTTTTGCATTTTTAATGATGTTTTTAGTGCTATTTCACTTGCAGTGCCTCTCCAGCCCGCATGAATCAATGCGCCTGCGTTATTCTTTTTGCTGTATAAAATTATAGGTACGCAGTCTGCATAATTTAATATCATTAAAGAATTTTCTAAATCGGATATTAATGCGTCAGTGTTATCATAAATGCATTTGTTTTTTTTAACGATTGCAATATTATCGCTGTGAGTTTGTTTAGCCGTTACAATTTCATCAGCCCCAAGTGATGATTTCAGCAGATTTCTGTTTTCTTCTGCAACAGAGATTAAATCTTCTCTTGAACCATGTGTCAGTACAAATTCTCTTGTTGTGAAAAAACAATCACAATCACTTAATAGAGTTGATTTTAATATTTTTTTTTCTTTAAATTTATCAAAATAAAACATTAATTTTCAACCGTGTTAAATATTCTGTCGCCTGCATCTCCAAGCCCCGGACGGATGTATCCGTTTTGATTTAAGCAATTATCAATGCTTGCGGTTATTATTTTAACGTCTTTGTATGTGTTTGTAACTTTTTCTAATCCCTCGGGTGCGCTGATTAAACTTATAAACCTTATATTTTTTTGAGGTACTTTTTTATTTACGAATAATTTTATTGCCTCCAAGGCAGAGTTGCCTGTTGCAAGCATAGGGTCAAGTATTAATACAGTTGTGTCTTCGGGATTTTCAAATTCTATCGGGATTTTATTGTAATACCATACGGGTGTTAAAGTTTCTTCGTCACGGTACATACCTATATGTCTTACTGAAGCGTACGGCATTATTTCATTTGCAATATCCGAAAATATTAATCCCGCACGCAAAATAGGTGCGATTATTATTTCTTTTTTACTGCTTAATCTTTTGCAGGTGCAGTCTTCAAGCGGTGTTGTAATATTGCAGTCTTCAAGCTCCAAGTCTTCGGTTGCTTTATAAAATAATAAGTAAGTTATTCTTTTTATTGCATTTCTGAATACTTCCGCCGTTGTTGATTTATCTCTTATTATGCTTAAATTATGACTGCAAAGAGGATGATTAATTTCGTATACATTTTTATAATTATTCATTTTTATATTCCCCGTTTTGTTCATCTGCTTCAACAGGTAATGGCGGTAATTCCGGAGTATGATTAAGAATATTTTCCGTCATTTTATAAATTATTACCGATTGAGCTGAATTAACCTGCCCTGTTTTTTCATTTATTTCCTGTATTAATTTACTTTGTTTAAACATATCTTTATGATTAACCAAATCGGTCTTTTTCGCCATTCTGCCGAAACTTCCGTATATATTAATCATTACATCTGCAACGGCAACCTGCCCGTTCCAAAAATCTTGAACTCTGTATGATTTACCTTTTTTTATTACTTCTCCCGCTTCTTCATTTTCAGATAAATCGGGAGTTAACTCCATGGAAGTAGAACCGCCCAGCCCGTAAAACTCTATTGAAGCAATAGCACGCTTGGGTAATTTTATCCCCTCTTTTGTTACTAAAAATGAGATAAACACTTTGTTATCAAAGATTTTAACGTCTCTTACATAACCTATATCTATTCCCATTAATCTGACGCTTGAACCTTTTATCATTCCGGCTGCGTCATCCACAAAAATATAATATGTGTTTTTTGCATTTTCTTTTATTGATGATTCATAAATGAAATAATAAAATCCTGCCGATAAAATCAACAGCCATAATAATATTTCCGTCAGCCAAATATATTTTTTCTTCATTTCTATATTATATATCATAAATTTTTTTTATTGGAAATTATATAGAGTCCGCAATATCCGATAAGCATTAATATTATTGCGGCAATATGTGCTATATGAAAGTTCGAAATATTTAATACACTGTCAACTCTTATAGTTTCTATATTTATTCTTACAATTGAATATAACACAAGGTATGAAAAAAATACTGTTCCGTCTTTTCCTTTATCATAGTTTCTTTTTAAAACAGTTAACAAAATGAAAAATATTATTAAATCTAATATGGATTCATACAAAAAAGCAGGATGAAAATACTCGTAATTTTGATATTCAATCGGTCTTAATCCGTAAGGTATGTATAATTTCCAAGGCACATTTGCAGGAAGTCCGAAGGCTTCAGAATTAAAAAAGTTTCCCCACCTGCCTATTGCCTGACCTATTATAACACCCGGCATGAATAAATCGGCATAGCGCAGAAATTTTAGTCCGTTTTCTTTTGCATACCATAATCCCGCAATAATTCCCCCTATTATTGCACCATGGATTGATATTCCTCCGTTCCATATTGCAAATATTTCCCAAGGGTTATTTGAAAAATACTTATAATCCATTATTACGTAATATAATCTGGCAGATAATATGCCGAATACAATTAAAAGAAATGATATATCAAGTATTGTATCTGTTTGAATATCTTTATAAAATTTATTTTTTAAAAATAAAACGGTAAAAATGCCTGCTAAAATAGACAATGCCATAATAATTCCGTAATAATGAACATCAACTGAACCTATTGAAAAAGCAATATGACCCGGAGATTTAAACATTTTTTACTGAACTAAAGCTCCGTTTTCGGTTTGTGTGTTTTCTGCACCTGCTTCTTGTGATGTTTGAGTTTGTATTTGTTGATTTGTTTTT
The DNA here is from genome assembly GCA_947628355.1 of Candidatus Gastranaerophilales bacterium. Classification (GTDB taxonomy): domain Bacteria; phylum Cyanobacteriota; class Vampirovibrionia; order Gastranaerophilales; family Gastranaerophilaceae; genus Avigastranaerophilus. The sequence goes on from CANQZO010000040.1 coordinate 7,882, forward strand.
TCGTATTGCTGAGTGTATTCTTTTATTTCTTCGTTTAATTCGTTAATCTTGTTATTAATTTGTTCCGTATCTTCAGCGTCAATTTTTTTAACAAGGTATTCGTTATAAGTATCAACAGCCTCTTGTGCAAGATTATTAAACGTATCAATATCATCTTGAGTTAAATCTTCTTTATTTATAACATTGTATGCAATTGCCTCTTTTGCAACCGCCATTGTGTAGTATGCGTCATAAAAATCAGGTTTTAATTCCAAAACTTTTTTACATTCTTCTATGGAATTTTCATATTCATTAACATTGTTATAAGCAACAGCTAAATTGTAGTGAGTTTGATAAACTTCATCATCTAAATCAAGGCTGGATTTTAATCTGCATATTGCAGTTTCCGTATCACCTTTATCCATGTACGCTGCAGCTTTATTATTAAGTTCTTGTATCGCTAAATTATTAATGCAGGCCGTTGTCATTACCGATACAATCAAGACTGTAAATAATAACAGTACTTTTTTCATCAAATCTCCCCTATTTGCTTTTAACACTATAAACGCAAATTGAAAATTTTGCAATATTTTTAAAATAGTATACAATATTTGATGTAGTTAATGTAAAAGAGATAATCAATTATGAGCGATTCGGAAAAAATAGTATCATTAAAAAGTGCAAGAAATAAGGCAAAAGAACCGGTTAAAGAAGAAAAAACTCAAGCTAATGAGCCTGTATATTGCAGTTTTTGCGGCAGACCAAATACTCAAGTAGTTAAAATGGTTCAAGGTCCGGGGGTAAATATTTGCTCCGAATGCACCATGATTGCTGTTCAATATCTTATATTGGAGGATAGACTTCCCTCCAGCGAGGCACAAAAAATTCTTGATATTTTTTGGAGCAAAATTAAATAATGGCAGAATTATCAAAACTGCAAATCAGAGCTAAATTGCTTGCCGTTATATCTGAAATTAAATCTTCTGCGGATTATAATGAAAAGTTGCTGTTAAAATTTGTTGAAGAACTTAATGTTATTGAAGATAAAACTGCTCTTTTTGATATGTTTATTAAAGAGTATATTAAGTTAAATGAAAATGAGTGTATGTTTTGCGCATGTTTAATAAATGCGCTGATAAAAAAGGAAGTTATAACTGAAAAATCATTTGAAATATTGCAGTCGGCTAATTATTCCGATGAAGCAAAGTATAAAATAGTGCAGCTTATGAGAGTTGTTGATTCTAAAAGTACAAATGATATAATTCCTCAATATTTTGATAATCCTGAAGAAGTTATTGACATGGAAACACGTAAACTGCTTGATACTGCAAGTGTAAATCCCGAATCAATGCTTGATTTTCTCGATTTCTTATATACTATTCCTCTTAATGATAAAGAAATTCTGTTAAATTCTTTAAATGATGATTATCAGGGTGATGCTCTCGCTAATATTGTTTATCCGATATTATATTCTGACTTTGAGGACGATATAAAACTTATAGCGATTGATATATTGAGTAACTCAAAGTCATCTGTTGCAATTGACCCGATTAAATATTTGTCCGAAATTTCAAATGATGAAAAAATAATTCAAGCCTGTAATATTGCGTTAAAAAAACTTCGTCTTGCGGGTGCTGATGAAGCAAAAGCGTGTGAATACTTTAAAAATCTTGTAAAAAATATGAAGCCGGCGGAATTTTATTCTACAATTCCTGACGGAAGCGGTAATCAGGCATTGTTAAGTTCAAGAGTTTCAGATAATAACAAATATACATTTTCTGCCGTTGTAATTAATGATATTTCGGGCATTGTGGATAATTTCGGCTTTTATAATATTTCAAAGGAAGAATTTATAAAAATAACTTCTAAGTTTTTTAAATCAGAGGGTAAATACAGTGTTTCTGCAGAATATGTAAAATCAAGAATTAATGAGGCTTTTGAACTTTCAAAAAAACTAAAACGCCCTCTGCCTTATGAATTTATCTGCTGGAATGTAATAATAAATGATATTAAAACACTTGATAAACCTCTTAAAGATTGTATTCTTCCATTGACTACAAATTCCGTTAAAACTGATGATGTTTTGAATGTTTTAACTAAGGAATATACTTACAGGTGGTTTTTAACCGCTTCAAATTCTTCCGAATTAAAACAGTTTACGGAAAATATTTATAATCTTGATGTTTATGACATAAAAAAAATAAACGAAATGTTAATTCAAACCCTGCATAAAATTTTTGATGAAGATTATGATTTAATATGGAAAGAAAGACTTATTAACTTAATTTATATTTTGGTTTGCAATTCAAAAACGGATGATGCTTCAAAATTCTTATATATCTTAAAAAATGATGAAATGTTTAATTTATTTAAGTCGATTTTGCTTGAAAGAAGTGTATTTAATCATTTCTTTATGCTAAAAGATAATCTAAAAGATAAAAAATTAACCGTAAATATATTCAGAAAAAAGGCGCAGGAAGAAAACAATTACAGTGAAAATAAGCTGAATCAAATACTTAAAATATTGGAAAGCAATTGGATGAATGGATAAAATAGTAGGGCTTGATATAGGAAAAAAAAGAATAGGAATTGCAATGAGCGATATAATGGGGATTATAGCACATCCTGTAGAAACTATACCCAGAGAGCCCGAAAAGTCAGCAATTGAAAAAATTAAACAAATTTGTAAAGATAACAATGTTAAAAAAATAGTAGCGGGACTGCCAAAAAATATGAATAATACAATAGGTGAACAAGCGCAGGACTGCATTGATTTTGCTAAAAATTTTGAAAGTGAATATGAAATTATATTTGAAGACGAACGCCTGACAAGCAGACAGGCTGAGTATATTCTTTCTCAAACAGGCAGGAAATATACAAAAAATAAACAACTTGTTGACTTAAAAAGCGCCTGTATTATATTACAACAGTATCTTGACAGAAAGTGAGCTAATATGACAAATCAAAATGAACAGTTAATTGAAACGACAGATGAAAACGGAAACAAAGTAACTTTTGAATTACTTGATATTGTTACGGTGGAAGATGTTGAATATGCGCTTTTACTGCCTACTGAAGACAAAGATAGTGATGAGGGCGAAATACTTGTTATGCGTCTTAAAAAAGACGGTGAAGAATTTTCGTTTGAAGTCATTGAAGATGACGCCGAATTTAATAAAATCGCAGAATATATAGAAGAACTTGAAGACGAAACCGAAGATTAGGTTTCATCTTTCATCGTTTAAATTATTCCTTGTGCAATCATTGCGTCAGAGACTTTTTTAAATGCCGCAAGGTTAGCTCCCGCAATGTAATTTTTAGGACAGTTATACTTTTGAGCTGCTTGTTGGCACATTTTAAAAATATTAATCATAATATTTTCAAGTTTATTATCAACTTCTTCAAAAGACCAGAAGTATCTCATTGAATTTTGGCTCATCTCAAG
>CANQZO010000041.1 GCA_947628355.1 Candidatus Gastranaerophilales bacterium
TGTTGTTTTTTTCCTATTTGAGTTCTTATCTCGGGTAAAACTGCTGTAAGTTGATTTAAAACAGTTTCAAGCTGAGGATTATTACATAAAATTTTATTATTTTCAGAATATTTAATAACATAAGGTCTTAGTTCTTCTACGACTCTTTTTGTATTTTCGTCAGAAATTGATGCCAATTTTTTCCCGTTATTAAGATTAACAGGATATCCTTTTATAGCAAATGAATGTCTTGGAACATTATCAACTTGCGTTCCAAATTCGTTATGATAGAGTTCAAATCCAAAATAATCGTATACTTTTTGCCGCTCTTGAGGTGTTAAATCTTTAACGGTAAAATACGTATCTTTTATAAATTCACTTGAAGGGTATTCTTGTTCAATTTTAAGATTACTAAATTCTTCATCACTCATTCCCGCTAAAATGTCAGATAAAGTCTTCAGATTTTCAAATACCTTTTTTATTTGAGCTTCTGATAGAGGATTGGTTTCTATACCGATTGATTTAACTAAATTAGGAAGCATATTGCAATATTCTTCCTGTGAGGCGGGAATTAACGGCAAATATTCTTTTGCTTCGGGACTTATTTCAAAAAGTCCGCTATTTGATAAAACAAATTGTCTTAATATCCCTTTCTTTTCGCTTAACGGTATTTCGTTTATATTATTTTTGTTTATTAAACTCTTAAATTGAATTGCTAATATTATATCTTCAGGTGAAAAATTACTTAGAACGGATTTATCTAAAATTTTTTCCAATTCTTTTATGTCTTCAAATGATATATCTTCGTCACCGTAAAATCTTACCCCCAGATAGTTAGGTAAAAGTTCTCCTGTTTGAACTTTTTGAACCAAATCATGAACATACTCTTTATTTCCTTTTTGTTTTTCAAGTATAAGTATTCTGGAAATAATATCACCTGACAAAATATATTTGCCTTTATTGGAGTGCATGAAGAATAAAGTATAAAATAAATCTTTATTCTCGGGAGTTATTTCGAATAAAATAGTGAAAATTTCTCCGCCCGTAAATCTGTATTTACCGTCAGAATTTTTTGCATTAAATAATATGTCAAATATTTCTTTATTTTCGGGTTTCCAATATGTAATCAAATTTGATATGCAGTTATCAATAAATCTGTAGTTTCCGTCAGTATCTTTTGCATCTGTTATTACATCAGCTGTTTCTTTATTATTTGGATTTATATTTGTTAAAATATTAAATATATTATAACCGGTAAATCTGTAATGTCCTTTTTTATCAACCGCATTTAAAAGTTTATAAAATAATTCTTTATCTTCGGGTTTTATAACGGATATTAAATATTTTGTACTTGTTGTACTAAATCTGTATCTCCCGTTATTATCCGTTGAATTTAATATCGGCAGGAAAAATTCTTTATTTTCAGGTGTTAATTTTTCTAATAATTTATAAATATAATTTTGGTCAAATCTATATTGCCCTTGTTCATCTTTTGAATTGAGACAGGAGTATATTATATCTTTGTTTTCTTCCGTTAATTTTTCGAGTATAGTCAATATAATAAAATAATTATCAAATCTGTAATTTCCGTCAGCTGTTTTCTCATTAAATAATCTTTGAGCAAATTCCGTATTATCATGCAGGTAACCGTCATACAGATAGGTCTTTTTCATACTTTGATATGTTTCTTTGGAAATATCTTCATTTCCATTTATAAAATCATTTTGAACGCTTTTTAAATAATATATAAATTTCTTTTTACGATCATCATTACAACTTATATTGTTTTCATAAGCATTTATGGCATTATCGATAACTGATAGTATTTTATCTTTTTCGGGTTGAGCAGAATTGCCTTTAAAATTTAAACTCACTTGGGCTTTGCCATACGAAGACATAGCACCCAGAGAGCTTGCCTGTACTTCTTCTTTTGTTTCAGAGGGCTCTTTTTTAGGCGGGTTAATCTGTTCATTAACTTGAACACGGGGTAATATATCTTTTTTTCTTATCTCCATGAAAATGCATTCCGATTGTTTATATTGAATATTATCGGTAAAATTAAAAAAAACTTTAATAAGATTAATCTTTTTGTAACGGTTTGTAATTTATTTTACCTATAAATATTGAATTTTATATTAATATAACGGGTATATTGTTTTCCTTTGCTGTTTTTTTAATTTCACTGTTTTCTGTATTCGAGTTTAGAAATTTATTTTTGTTCATAACTACGGCTTGAATTTTTGGTTGAAATACAACAACTTCATTTTTATATTCTGTATTGTCTTCATTACCTTTAATCAAATATTCCTGCATATTGTTTAAAGCATCTTTTAAAGTTTTAGCATCAAGTGTGCGTCCGGAACTTAACGTAACAGATTGAATATCTCTTTTATCTGAAAATTTTTCTAAATGTTTATAAAGTTCAAAATATTCATCATCTGAAAGATTTAACTGTTCTTTTAAATAATTCGGAAGTTCACTGCGTTGTCTTTTATTTCGTTCAGCTTTTCCCTCGTCATTGGGATGGCAATTGTTTTCACCGTAAACAAAGTCTTTAAAATCTTCAAATCCTCTTTTACCGCCTGTACAACATACATGAACACCCGCTAATGCAATATCTGCATTTGAAGAATATAAAATTACATTGCAATTCTTTTGACTATATCCCAAATTATAATTGGTGCATATATTATCAGAAGCATTTAAAAAACTTGAACTTAAGCATATTTCTTTACTGTCGTCGCAAAGTGCAGTTAAAGAACTAAAGTCTGTGGAAGAATTATGAGATAATAAATTAAGATCCTTAACTTTTGTACCTTTCGGGAATCCATATTCGGATAAATCAGCTTCTTTATCCGTAAAATCTAAATATTTTACGCCGTCTTCATCTGTTGGGAATTTTGATGTGTCTTCAGGTAAATTATCCGCAAATAATGGTATCCCGTTAGATTTGATTTTATTAATATTTTCATTTATTGCATTTATTCGGGCAGGTGAAGGTGCATATTCAAATCCTGAGGATTCACTATCCGCCTTTGCCATTATTTGTGCTATTTTAAATTCATTCTTATGTCTGAATACAGCACCTAAATCTTTGTTTGATTTACTGTCTGTTAACCAGTGGCTGTTAACTGTTAAATTATATATTTGTTCCTTTTCCTGCATAGAAATCGGAACTTTTTTTATTATTTCTTTTGCATACATTGCTGAAGGACGTTGATGTCCCTCATCGATTAATTCTTGTTTCTTTGCTATATCGTGAAACATTACGGAAAAGAATAATACTCTTATTTCTTCTTCGGTTAAATCTTGTATTTCAGGGTTATTTAGACACCGTTGTAAATTTTCTAAAGTATGGTGATCTATTGAATCTCCCCTGTGTTGAATTTTACCGATTACCGAAATAAATTCGGGGAATACTGATATGAAATCATTTAATAATTTTTCAGCTTCTTTATCTTCCTTATCTAATTTGATTTCATTATTTAATACAAAATCATTAACATATTTATTTGTTTTGGATATAACTGCTTGTACTCGCGGGGATAGTGAAGAAGTATCTGCATTTGACGGAACGGGAAATTTAATTATATCGTTATTACTGTCTATACTGAATTGGTAGTAATCGAAAATTTCTTTCTTTTCTTGTAATGTTAAGTCTTTTATTGCCGTATTAAAATCAGAAATAAAATTATCTCTTGAATATTTAAGCGGCAGTCCTTGTCTATATTTGCTTAAATCTGCATTTCCAATACTATTTTTTAAAAACTCAATGTTTAAATAATTATTTTGTAAGAATTTATTAATTTTGTTTGGATGAACATTTATTGCAGAAATCGGTTTATTTTTCATCCGTTCTCCAAGTTCTTGTTTTAATAGTTTTGAAGAACCTAATCTTTTTACATCTTTAATTAAGCCGAATTTCATTAAACTGTCATTATCTTTAAGAGAGTTTATAAATTCATCATCTAAGAAAAAGTCAAATAATTGTAAATATTCTGATTGTTCTTGTGTTGATAACATATCAAAAGTTTCGTATTTTTGAATATTATTTATATTTGAAATAATATATCTGTAAATATCTTGAGGCATTTGCGTGCTATCAAATTTTGAATGTTTTTCATAAACTATGCGTGCCATTTTATGTAAAGAGTCTAAATCTTGTTCGGTAAGTTCTTCAAAATCTAAAATTCCTGCTAATTGGCTTAATTCATTCTTCGAATTTGGAGGTAAATATTGTTGTAATTCGTTCTTAAAAAATATATATTTTGCTTCTACATTTTTATAATCTAAACGAGCAAGTCTTTTTATAAAATCTTTATTTTTATAAATTTCACTTAACGGAACTCCGTTAGAAGTAAATAATTTAGTTATTTTTATTTCTCCGATTTTTTCATTAATTCTACTGCTCATTGCATTTTGAACATTTTTAGTTTTTCTTGTGAAATACTCAATGCCATAATTAATTGCCGGCGGCAATATATCGGGCTTGCCATCTTGGTTATTGGAATGTATAGTAGAATATTTGCCGGAAAATGAACAATACTTATAACTGTTTGTTATTCCGTTAATTCTTTGTATTTCCATACATACTCCTTTTTAGTATAAAGAAAAAGGAGTAAGTTAAATTGATATATTATTAAAATATGTAAACGGGCTTAATAGTAAACATATAAAATTTATTCTTCATCAACTCTTTTAATTTTATTAATAAGATTTTGTCTTACCCTGCTTAAAGGTCCGCTGGCAGGATTCCGCATATATTTATAATAATTTCTCGCATAAACAAAAGGATACTTTGGAAGCCAGGTGAATTTTATTAAAATATTAACAGTATCCGCTCCTTGCGAAAGCATTAATTCATCAATAGTATCTTCGTGTGCGGGGGATATTGAAGAAATTAATTTTATAAGGTAGTCGCTAAATGTTAAAAACGAGTAACCCGAAACTACACCCGTATTTACCATTAAACTTGTAACTTTATAATCCGGGTTTGTTTCAACTGTTTTGACGTCATCGGGCAGGGTGAGGGTGTCTGCCTTTACCTGCTCGATTTCGTACCATTGACCTTTGTATAATATCATCATTACATTTGGTTTTGGCATATATATATCTTCAAACATATTATCCAGAAGCACTTTTCCTTTAGAATCAACTACTCCGTATTTAAAGTCTTTGTATGTTAAAAACATTCCGCCGAACAGTAAGTCAATTGAATCATAAACGGGAGCAATGACGGGAAATCCCGTTTCGTCATACAGACCGAAATCACTGTAGTTTCCGAGTTTTGCATATTTCCCCAAAACACGTTCAACGTGCTTGTATTTTATGGGAACAAGTATTTCACCTTTTGTATTTATTAATCCGAATTTTGTCCGTTTTTGAACTATAAATGCTTTTTCCCCGAGCCTTATTATTTTATTGTATATCGGCTCTACAATAAAATTGTTGTTTTCATCACATAATCCGAATTTGTTATTTTCGCTTGTTATTTTAAGCTCCGCTATTGCGCTGAGCGGAAACATCATATATATCAATAAAAACAAAGTTAATAACTTTTTCATACTTTTATTATATCATGGTGATATGAGGATAAAATTAATTTTTAAAATTTTGCTGGGCTTTATATTGACAGTAATTATACTGTCGGCATTAGTTCTTTTTTTGTATTTAAAAGCATTACCTGCAATTATTTCCAATGAAAAATTTATTAATGTTTCGGAAAAAATTGCGCATAAATATGCCAAACTGGATATTGATATTAAAAAACCTCAGCTTAAAACTTCGTTTTCGCCTGAAATATTATTTTATGTTGGTGATTTAACGGTAAACAAAGATAATCAAAATCTTTTAAGGCTCTCTGATTTTGATTGCGCAGTTTCTTTTAAAGATGTATTTAATAAGATTATTAAAATTGAACGTCTGGGCGCTGATTATATTTTTGTTGATATTAATAAACTTTTAGCTTTAATACCCGAGCAGGACAAGAAAAAAGAAGAAGTAAAATCAGATTGGACTATAGATTTATTCGATTCCGTTTTATATTTAAACAAGGGATTTTTTATTTATAATCCTAATGAAATTACGGTAGTTGAACTTAGCGCGGATAACCTAAATGTTGATAACAGGGAAAAAATTGAGCGTTTTGTTCATTTTAATTTGAATGCGGATATAAAAAAAGCAAACAGAACCGTTAATGTCGCAATTAAAGACGATAATAAGGTAGTAATAAAAAATAAACATTTATATGTTGAAAACTGCCCTCTGATTATAAATCAATCTAAAATGTTTTTTAATGCCCGGGCTGATAACAGAAATTACGAAGTAAATGTTTATGCAAAAAGGTTCTTCATCCCTGATATATTAAAACTTTTAGGAACAAATATTGTTGAAAACAATGTAAAAGAATCGTTAGCTCCGCTGAAAAAAATACACGGAGATATTGATTTTAACATTAAATTAAAAAAGAGCGGAATATCGGGCAATATAAAATTTAATAAATTATCCGCAAAACTTGTTCCGCTTGCAATGCTTCCGTTTACGGTTACATCGGGAACGGTAACATTAAAAGGTAATGACTTGTTTTTATCAGATTTTAAAGGGTATTACGATAATAAAAAATCAAACACCATTACTCTTGAAGGCGAAGTTAAAGATTACCTTACAACAATGCGGGCTAATATTGTTTTAAGAACTCTTTTAACAGATGATTTCTTTTCAAAATATTTATCCAAAACGGCAGGAGTTAAGTTTAATTTAAAAGGTAAATGTCAATCTAAAGTTATAATAACATCTGAAAATAATAATTTTGATATTATTGCAATGGGAAAAATAGCAAAGGGAGATGACATATTAATTGAAGGTGCTTCATTAAGCCCCGTTAATTATGACAGAGCCTTAAGCACAATAATGCACTTAAACGGCGACATTTTAAATATAGAAACGGTTAAGTACTTTATTGCAAAAGAATTAAATAAACAAACTACAAACGTAAAACCGATTATAACCCTTAACGGAAACGTAAATATTATCACAGGAAAAATATCAGATTTAGGTTTTCAAATCCCCAAACCTCTGCCCAGTGAATTTTTAAATGTTTTAATCGGACAAAAAATGTTTAAAAAAGGTACGTTTTGGGGTGATATGCACTATATTAACACCGGCTCGGTTCCTATATTAGATGGAACGCTTGAAGCGGAAAAGGTTTTAATCCCGCCTCAAAGAGTGTTTTTGAAATCCGGTAAAATTACAACCGAAAACGGATTAATTAAAATAAACGCGGATGGTAAATACAGACGCTGCAGCTGGACTTTTAACGGAAATATTTTAAATAAAATTATTTTCCCGATTATAATTAAAAATACTTCCTTTGTTGTTGATAATATTGATATAGCAAGAATAATGAAAGCGCTGAATTCGCCGGTTCAACAGGCTTCATATACCAATGAAGATATTGAAAACTCTGACGACACTAATATGAGCTTTGACCCGACTAATGTAATTATTGAAAATGCACAGGTTAAAATTCAAAAGGGAAGCTATAACGAAATTAATTTTGCCGATGTGGAAGCAAATATGACCTTGGATAAAAACGGCATATTTAAACTGGCATCTAATATGTTTGAAATAGCGGGCGGACATACTAATGCCAAAGTAAACTGCGACTTAAAAAATCATAAATATTATATTCGGCTTGGCATAAAAGAAGTAGATTCCGATATAATGTCAACCGCCATTTTAAATTTAAAACGTGAAATTCAAGGAAAAGCAAGCGGATTAATTGAATTAAACACCGATGACAGTTTAAAATTGAACGGTAATATATTGTTTGAAGTTAAAAACGGAGCAATTCAAAAAATAGGATTGGTTCAGTACATTTTAAATTTTGCTTCGGTATTCAGAAATCCGATTACAATGTTAAGTCCTTCCATATTTTCAGATATTATTAATATCCCTGACGGCAGTTTTGATAAAATAAACGGTGAATTAAAACTTAAAAATAATGTAATTGAACTTATGAAAATAAAATCATCTTCGCCAACCTTAAGTGCATTTATAGTGGGAAGATATAACCTTGAAAACAGCGACGCAATATTAAGAATTTATACTAAATTCAGCAATAAAAATAAAGGTATCGGCGGTTTTTTAAGAAAAATATCACTAAACAGTCTTGCAAACAGAATACCTTTAAAATCAAGAAATGACGCTAATTATTATCAGGCAGAGCTCTCGCAGTTACCTCCAATTCAAGCGGATGACAAAGACTGCCAAATTTTTGTAACAAAAGTTGACGGCGATGTTGAGCATAATAATTTCATTTCTTCATTAAAAAAGATACAATAATTATGTCCACTCAGTAATTTCTCTTTTGGAAAAATCCCACTCCAAAGGATTACCGCCGTAACAAATATTATGGCATTGCTTACAAAATCTGCATAAAGGCTTTGGTGTTGATATAAATTTATCAAATTCAGATATATCTTTTGCATCTTCAATTTTTATATAATCATCTTTTGTTATCGGAATATTTACCTTAAAATAATCTATAAATGATTTAATATAGGCATGTACATAACAATAATAAATATTTCCTCTGCAATAATGTATTATTCCTCCATGAGGACAGTTATATCTTTTCTCTACATAATCTTGACTGCCTGTTAAATCAATAATATTTTTACTCCAAGGAAAACCTTCTTGGTTATAATTTTCTGCAATTACTTTATGGGTGTTTATATCAAATAATTTTTTTGACTCCGGAATAGCATAGTTTATTTCAATTCCATATTGTTGAGCTTTTTTTTCATAAACTGTTCTGTCAATATTAATAGGATATTTTGTTATACATAAATTAATATTAGAGTCCTTTATTGTTTGCCAAAAATCATCATTCATTTTATTTAATAAGAGTCCGTTTGTTAAAAAATCAGAATTGGAATTTGGAAATAATTTGTTTTTCAATTTTAAAATAGGTATTACATCAGGATTTAATAAGGGTTCACCTCCTAAAAAAGCAAAGTTAAACTCTCTATTAGGAGCCAGTTCTTTTAATTTTATTAAATCTTTAGTAAATTGTTCAATTGTAACAACTTCACCTTCCCCGGCAAGAGGCGAATACGTATCACAACCTTTGCAGTTTAGATTACAATGAGTCGCTAATGATACAGTAAAAGCAGTAAAAACATCCTCTATATAAGGATAATCTTCTGCTTTTGTTATTATTGGTTTTTTGGAAAATTGAAGTTTATTTCTTATTTCACTTAAGCCTATTCCTGCTAAAAAACAAGCTGCACCGCATATAAAATCTCGTCTTTTCATACCTCTAAACTCCGTTTATATTGATTATAGAAAATAATGTTTTTAAAAACAAATAATCTTGTAATAATTTACAAAATCTCTTATTATTTTATTATTAAAAAAAGGAGTATAAATATGCAGATAAAAGACTATCAAGTATTTTTATTAGGGGTTATGATTGCACTGGGCAGTGTGTTTTCAACATATATTTTATCTAAAGCCGTTGTGGATTTTCAAAAATTACAAAATCAAACAATTAGAGTAACGGGCAGTGCAAGTCAAAAAGTGACATCTGACAGTGCCTCTTGGACAATCAGATATTCAGCTCAAAACCCCTCATTAAAAGGTGCTTATACAAAATTAGAGGCTGATTCCAATAAAATAAAAGAATTCTTTAAATCGCAGGGAATTGATGAAAATACCCTTGAATTTTCCGTAGTTGATAATTATCCTCAATATAAAAAGTTCCCCGGAAGCTATAATACAACAAATGAAGTTGATTATTATGCTGCAAGTCAATCTGTAACCGTAAAATCAAAAGATATTAACAAATTAACGGAAATTTCTAAAAAAGTTAATCTTCTGGTAAATAATGATATCAATCTCAATTCCGAAGCGGTGCAGTATTATGTATCAAACCTTGATGATATAAAAATTAAAGCAGCTGCGGAAGCTGCTAAAAATGCTAAAGAACGCGCTCAAAGTTTGGTAAAAGGAACAAACGGTAAAATCGGTGTTATGACAAGCGCAAAACTCGGTGTATTTCAGATTGTTCCGGTTGACTCGACCGAGGTAAACGACTACGGCATAAATGATACAAGTACAATAGAGAAAAAAGTCGTTGCAACGGTAAGTGCAACATTTACGGTTAAATAAACTGTTTTATTACTTGAAAAGGGAGCTGAATAAGCTCCTTTTTTTGTTTCTCTGTTCTTTCATAATTAAATTAAGTATGATGGGAGATATATTATCTTTACAGGTAAGAAGTATAGGATTATTTAAAACCTTTAAAAAGTCTTTATGCAAAGAATGTTCTTCTTTATATATATAATTATCATCATTATTTGGGTAAGCGCAATTTTCCTGCCTGAATTCCCAAAAACATGGAATGGTATTTACTTTTTTTGCAAGTTTAACAAAATCGGGCATTTCTTTATAATTAAATTTTGTAATTACAAAATGTATATAAACAGGGAAATTACAATCTTTTCTGATTTTTTGAAGGTATTTTAAATTTTCAATTATTTTGGGGAAATAAATTTCTCCGTTTGGAACTATTTTACCGTATGTATTTGCAGTGGCAGCATGAATTGAAATTCTTATTTTATCTATTTTTTCGGGAGTTATATTTAAGTTTTTAAAATGTATTTCATCACATAAAATCCCGTTTGTGTGAAAATCAAATTTTAAATCGGGGTACATTTCTGCTGCTTTTTGAATAACGAGTCTGCTGTGCCTCGAACCAAAAGGGTCTCCGTAAGCATTGATTATTAATACTTTTGCTGATTTGAGCATCGGGAGAAAAAATGTATCAATTTTAGAATTTAATAATTCAAGCTCATTCTCGTTCAATCGTTTTATTTTGTCACGGCAGATATTGCAGGCAATGTTACACTCATAATCATAAACAAATTTAACCGTTAGCGGATATGTATCCATTTTAGGTTTGCATTCATATTCGTATCTGTTTGGGAAGTAGTTTTGCTTTAAATATGCACATCCGTCATAATCACATAAAGAATAATCATTATTTAAAATGCGAGTTCTTAAATCTATTGCCTTGCCGGAGTTCCATACATCTTCAAAAGAGTCTTTATATATATTTCCGAGTGAATAAAATTTATTCCAATTCGGACAGCAAGCATAAACCTCGCCTGTATTATGAATTTCAATTTCTTCAAAAGGTCTTTTACAAAAGCTCATTAAGCCGTATCCTTTCAAAGTTATATTATCATATCGCTTATTACAAAACAACTTTTAAATTCAATTTTTTAGTGATATGCTT
>CANQZO010000042.1 GCA_947628355.1 Candidatus Gastranaerophilales bacterium
AAGAATAATAAACTGTGCAAGAGGCGGAATAATTGATGAGGCTGCATTAAAAGACGCACTGCAGTCAGGACAGGTACGCGCTGCCGCTATAGATGTTTTTGAAACAGAGCCCGACATTACCGCTTCACCTTTATATAACAGTGATTGTAATGTTATAATGACTCCTCATCTTGGTGCAAGCACAACAGAAGCTCAATACAATGTTGCAATAGATGTAGCAGAGCAAATAAGAGATGTATTAACAGGCGGAAGCGCAAAAGCTGCAATAAATATTCCCGCATTAAAATCAGCAATATTGGAACCCGTAAAAGAATATATGCAGCTTGCGGAAAATTTAGGCGAACTGGTAAGACAGTTATCTAAAGGAAATTTAAAAAACATCAATATAACTGTTAACGGAAATCTTGCGGAATTAAATGTATCTCCTTTGGAAGTTGCAGTTCAAAAGGGTATTTTTTCATCTACTCTTGAAGGAGTTAATTTTGTGAATGCCCCGATTATTGCAAAAAACAGAGGGATAAATATTATTACTTCAAAATCTCAAAAAGATTGTACATTTATAGGCTCTATATCAGTAACTCTTACAACCGATACAGAAGAAAATACCGTAACGGGCGCTTTAGTCGCAAAAAATATGCCCAGAATTGTAAGAATTAACGATTACAATATGAGTATTGAAGCTGAAGAACATATGTTAATAGTTCCGCACGAAAATAAACCATCTATGGTAGCAAAAGTTGCAGCTGTTATAGGTGAAAACAATATAAACATTAACAGAATGCAGGTTGCTCAAAAGTCAAATCAAAAAGACAACGTGTCAATAATGATTATTACAATTGATAAAGATGTTAACAGTTCCGTAATGGATAAAATAAATCAGATAGACGGCGTAAAAAACGCTGAGTATATAAAATTAAACGCATAAAAAAGACCTCTCAATTGAGAGGTCTTTTTATTGATATATATATTGTTATTTAACTTCATGTTTAGCTTCAGCAGCGGCAACATTTCCTTTTGTTTTTTCACACATATATAGACCAACGAACGGAAGTACAAGTATTGCAGCTATTGCACCTTTTGCAGCAACAGGAAGACTTCTAAATGTTTTAACTATTTCAGCATTTTTTAATACTTCTTTTAAATTGGATAAATTTCCTTCAACATCAGAAACATTAACATTGCTTAAAATCATGGATAGTTTTGTTTTTGCAGTGTTTACTAAATTCGGGAAAAACCTTTTAACAACGACAGCAGAACCTGCACCCGCTCCTAATGTAGCACCTGCTGCTAAATATGTTTTTCCAATACCTTTTAAATTTGCTTTAGCACAATCAGCCAAAGTTGCTTTTTTACTGTCTAATTTTTTGTTTGTTAAAATGTGCGGTAATGAACCATAACGTCCTATTGGCATATATACATCCTTTCCTTTACTAATGTTAACTATTTTTGATAATTCAATAAAACATATCAAGTATAAAAATTGCTTTACTGAAATATTTTATTAAGAAAATTTAACATTATTATTCTTCTATATATGTAGGTGCAGTTTTAGGACTTTTTCCTTTTATTACATTATGATAATACGCATACGTCATCGGTTGGTGAGTGCTTAAAATATCTCCGTCTAACACATCCGCTATAAAAAGCGTATGTGTTGAAGTTTCAACCTGCCCTGTAATTTTACATATTAAATACGCACAAGCATCCTTAACTACAGGCAGATTATTTTTTAACTCATAAGGGATTATTTCAAATTTATCGCAATCACGTCCGCTTCGAAATCCAAATGTACCTATTGCCAAAGGATTGGAATTTTCAGCCAGTATAGAAACAGAAAATTCTTTTGTTTTTTCCAAACATTCATGCGTATAATTACCATGGTTTACGCTAAGGGCAATCATGGCGGGAGATGATGTAATCTGCATTATACTGTTTACAGTGCAGCCAGTATATTTTCCGTTAACACAACAACCAACAATATAAACCCCGTAAGATAAATTTCTAAACACATTATTATTCATATAAATTCCTTTGTTAAAAAGAGAGAGGTTTAATACCTCTCTCATAATAATAAAATTAACCGATTACAGGCGCCGTAAATGTTCTTGAAGCAAGCTCTTTATCAAGCATAAACAAGCATTGTCTGTCATCACATACAAGATTTAATGTTTTTAATACGTTGCCGACATTTGCTTCTTCTTCAACCTGTTCTTTTAAATACCAATCCAAGAATGAAACTGCAGCACGGTCGTGTACTTCTTCAGCTACATCAAGCAGCGCATTTATTTTTGAAGTAACTAACTGTTCATGTTTTAATACGTCTTCAAAAACTTCACGAGGGCTTGACCAATCTGTTTTTGGTTTTTCAATAGCTTCAAGCACAACTTTTCCGCCGCGTTCTTGTAAATATTCAAATAAACCCATTGCATGAGCATGTTCTTCCTGCATTTGAACATTCATCCAATTTTTAAATCCTTGTAAATTCATTCTTTCAAAATATGCATACATTGAAAGATAAAAATACTCCGAATAAAATTCCGCATTAATCTGGTCGTTGATTGCTTTTTCTAATTTTTCACTAATCATGATTTATCTCCTTTACCTCTTTTAATTTTATTTTACTACGGAATTAAATAAATACATTAACCGATAATTTATATTATAATAAATAATAATCTAATCGGAGTTGTATCAATGAAGCGCATTACTAAAATAATATTAACCCTGCTTATAATAATTATTATTCTCGCATTTACACTGCATTCAAATAAACAAAATGCCCAAAAATTAACAATTACCTTTTGGACACTTCAATTAGGCACCTTTGACAAATATATAAATAATATTATAAAAGAATACGAAACATCACATAAAAACGTAAAAATAAAATGGATAGATGTGCCCTACAGCGAGGGTGAAAAAAGAACCTTAGCTTCAATTTTAACGGATAATCCGCCCGACCTTGTTAATTTAACCCCCGATTTTTCACTTCTTTTAGCTCAAAAAAATGCTTTATACACTTTTGATAAAGAGGAATTAAACCAATTTATACCTACACTAACGGAAACATTAAAATATAACAGAAAATATTTCGGAATACCTTTTTACGCTACATCTGCCGTTACTCTGTATAATTCCGCATTAACAAATTACGAACCTAAAACTTATGATGAATTATTTAAATTATCATCTCCGAACGGAACTTATATAACTATGATAAATTTTGCGGAAAATGATACCCTTCTAAAAATATTAAATAAATATAATATCAATTCCCCGCAAAACATTAACAGCCAAAAAAGCGTGCAGTTGTTTTCAGAGTTTAAAAGACTTTATGACAATAACCTTGTTCCAAAAGAAAGTATAACTCAAACTCACCGCGATGCGCTTGAAAAATATATGTCAGGACAACTTCAATACCTTGTGACAGGCGCAAATTTTATTAATATGATTAAAGAAAATGCCCCCGAAATTTATAAAAACACAAAAATAATCCCTCAATTAAAGGGAGATACAGGGCTTTATGACTATTCATTAATGAATTTTATAATCCCTTTAAAATCAAAACATCCGCAAATTGCTTTGGACTTCGCACTTTATTTTACAAATAAAACCAATCAGCTTGAATTTGCAAAAATGACTCCCATTCTGCCCGTAAATAAAGAAGCTCTTACGGATGATTATTTTAAGACTGCCGCAAAAAATGACCTTGCCTCTAAGGCTAGAATTATCAGTGCCAGCCAGCTGTATAATCTGCAGCCGCCATTACCTGCAATAAAAAACAAAAAAGAACTTAATACTTTAAGCGCAAACTATGTTCAAGAAATATTAATTAAAAACACTCCCGTAAAACAGGCTCTTGATAAATTTGCATCGGACTGGGATAAACTTTAATTGGAAAAACCTGTTTTTTGTTTTAAAATTAACTTATGAACTATTTAAAAAATCTTACTAAATTAGATAAATATTTATTAAAACAAATTTTTGAAGTATTTGTTCTTGGTGTAGTTGTTTTTACATCAATAATATTTGCCTCGGATACATTTATATCATTGATAAAACAAATATCCGCATACGGAATGCCCGTTAAAATTGCATTTATGATTATAATATTAAATCTTCCGTCGGTTATAGTTATGACTATACCTATGAGTGTTTTGTTTTCAACAGTTATGACCGTAAATAAATTATGTCTGCAATCTGAAATAACGGTAATGAAAGCCTGCGGTATCGGAATTAAAAGGATTGCTAAACCTATATTTGCTTTTGCGGCAATAATGGCATTTTTAACATTTTTTATTAATGAAACAATCGTTCCGATAACGGCATCACAGTCAAAGACTCTGGCATTATATGCACTTGTTCAGCGTAACATTCCCGAGGGTAAAAGAAATTTCTCTATGAAAGAATTAAAAGACGGAAACTACCTAAAAAGACTTTTTTATGTTGAAAAATGTGAGGATAAACAATTTGCAAATGTTTCAATTTTAGATGTTTCCGATTCCGATAAAATTCAAATTCTCCAAGCAAAAACAGGCACATCCGTTATTGAGGGCTGGCAGTTTGATAATGCTTCCGTTTATACTATATCCAGAACAGGCAAAACACTTAATACTTCTTGGATAGAAAGAACTGTTGTAGATTTTGGCAGCGACATTCAAGCTCAGCTTGACAAGAAAAATGACGGTTCCGATTTTAATTTTATTCAACTGTTACCCTACTTAAAATCAAATTATAAAAACATGAGTGCTGATACTCTTGCAAAATATCAAGTTCGCTTCTGGGAAAAAATAGCACTTCCTTTAACAACTTTTGTTTTCGTATTAATCGGCATTCCGCTTGCTATAACCCCGCCCAGAGTAAGACATAACAGAGGTTTTTTATTCAGTATTGCGATAATTTTTTGTTACTATATCATAAGAGCTTTTTCAATGGCGTTAGGCTATAATCAAACTGTTAATCCGATGATTGCAGCTAATTTACCTAATATAATTATTGGGATAGCCGGTTATTACCTGTATAAGAATAAATCAGAAAATATATAATTGTAACAAAATGTAAATATTTCAAAAACGTATTTTTATATATTTAATATATACTGAATAAATATTTTATATTGATTGAAAATATAATAATTTCCAAATATTTTCATGCGAAAAATTGTTAAATGACTTGTAATGATTGGCTTTTAAACCAATTTATCCAAACAATCAAAATAACAATAATAAGTTAAGCAATTCTTAAACAGGAAAATTTTTTATATAAATGTGGGTTAGTTAAAAGTAAATTTAGAAATGGTAGGTTAGTTATGGGGTACGCATTATTTGCAAATCGTAAATTGTACTTGATCAATAAAGAGTTCATGTTACAACAAAAACTTACGTTACTTACGGAAGAAAGCATGAGAATGGCAGAGTTTTCCGCTAATATCTTTGATGGAAAAGTAACATTGGAAGAAATGGCTAGTGATCCGTCCAATTACTATAACTATATGCTATTTTTAGAAGGATCGGATGCATTTAAAGAGATGGAAGATGCTGATGGCGGTTATGGTACAACAGTATCAGAAATTGGGAATATGGCATACGAAACCGACCAAAGCGAAGCATATTTAGCTGCAGTTGCAAGTTTACTGGATACATCAGTAGGTGAAATATACGCTCAGCAAGAATGCAAAAAAGTAGAAGTTCAACAGAATTTGATAGAATTGGAACAACAGAAAATTCAAACTCAATTAACCGCTGTAACAAAAGAACTTGAATCTGTTGAAGATGCAGAAGGCAAAGCAATAGAACAAGCAACCCCGAAATATTCAGGCGTAAGCAGATAATAAAACAAAAACTAACTAACAAATTACTAAAAGGAGTGACTAAAGTCACTCCTTTTAGTTTTATTATTTCTTTCATTATTGTAAAATCTTAGGATTATAGCCTTTTGCTCTCATCTTTGAAATATAAGCGTCGGCAGTTTCCTGTTTTGAAAATGAGCCGAGCTGGACAATGTATTTACCGTTAACGGATTTTATAAAAGGCATTGCATCAACAGAATCACTGCTGATTTTTTGCTGCATTGCCATTGCATCTTCTAATGACGAATATGAACCTACATATACTTTTATTAAAGCAGGTACGGGTGCAGGAATAACCACTTGGGCGGATTTATTATTTGCCGTCTTAGTTTCCGGTTTGGGCAAATCCATTTCAGGTTTTTTAGGCGGAGGAATTACCTCTTTTACCTTTTTTATTTCAACTTTTGGAGCGTCTGCTATATTATCGGAATTCACATTAACTCTGTTTTTATTTTCTCTTATTGCAACAGAAGGCAATTCATCTTCCTCCTGTATCCACTTTAATCTTTCATCTACTGTTTTTACTTCCATTCCTATATCATCATCATTTAATGTCAATGAAGATTTATTTCCTATTTCAACATCTACATCAGGTGAAAAAGAATTAATCATATATGAAATTCCAAATAAAGCTGAAACAAAGACAACTAGAAACAAATAAAAATATTTTAATCCGGCCTTTTTCTTTTTTTTACGTTTTAATTTTATTTCATTACTCATTAAAAACTCCTCTGACTTTACATACAGCAAGATTGATATCTTCTGTTTCTGATTTATATTTATTAATCAGTTCAAGTGCAAATTTTTTAATATCATTTATACCTGCGTCCCTTATTAATTCTGCAGCATTTACAGGCGCACCGGATGCATCTATATTTAATCCGAAATGTATTAATGTTGATGTTATTGATTTAGTAGCAATGGATACTGACAGTTTCTTATCATCTATGAATAAATCATCACCATTTCTTCTAATATTAATTTTATTATTGTATTTTTCAATAAGCTCTTTGGTTATAGTTACCAGAAGCCTTTGTTTATAAACCGTTTCAACAAGTGTTGAATTAAAATTTTCTTCAATTATATTAAGCATTTTTTTGCTGTATATTGGTTCATTATTAATCACATCTTCGATATCCACCATGTGATTAAGATTAACCTCGCATTCACCTATAAAAGCAACGATTGCATTGCCCATGATATTGTAATTTTTATATATCCAATGGGGTGAAAGCTGTTCGCCCGTATATTTAATTTCTTCATTTATAAATAAAGTCTGCATAATACTTTAAAATAGCTCCTTAATTATATCAATCCTGTTATTTAATTTTAATGCTCTCTTAAGTCTTAAGCAAGATTCACATACTCCGCAGTGTTTTTCATTATTTTGATAACAGCTGTATATGTATTTAAAAGGAATATTTAGTTTTATTCCGATTTCAACAATTTCTTTTTTGTTTTTATCTATCATCGGGGCAATAACTTGCACGCAAGAGTTTGTCGAGTATTCCAAAGCTCTGTTTTCAAAATCAATAAATGCTTTCGTATTATCTTTAAATGTAATACCTTCTTCTTTGTTCACTCCGATTATTATATGTGTGTATCCTTGAGCCTCAGCTATTGAAGCGGCTATATTTACAAAAAGTCCGTTCCTGTTTGCTACCCATACCGCTTTAGCGCTTTTTTCCGATTTTTCTTTATCATCAAGCTGATTTTCATCAACAACGGGTATATCCATCCTGTCAGTAAGGGCGGAGGTTGATATTTCTTTCAACCAATCAAGTTTTATTACTTTATGCTCAAGTTTATAATAATCAGACAGCAACTTTGACGATTTATATTCTTGCTCAAAAGATTTTTGTCCGTAATCAAATGTTAAAGCAAGTTTCGGATTATAATTCATATCCTCTGCCGAAGCCAAACTTACAACGGAATCCAATCCTCCCGACAACAGTACAACTGATTTTTTATTCATCAGACTCCGCCTTATAATCTTCTTCTGTTTCTTCTTCTCTTAAATCATCCATTAATTTTAAAACTTCTGATTTTGCCGTATCTGTTTGACTTTCATCATTTAAAATTTCATTTAAAACATCATCACCTTCAAGGTTATATAAAGCAATAACCGCATTTTGAACGACATCTCGGTTTGTATCTTTTAACATCTCGCGGATTAAATTATTTGCCCTTGAATCTTCGGAATTCATCAACACTTCTATTGCATTTATTCTTACTTGAGGCGACTCATCTCTTAATGATTTAACAAGCGCATTAAAGACTCTGTCACCTTTAAAATTAAGTTTATTCAACGCTTCAAGCGCACGTTCTTTTAAAAAAGTAAATTTATCAAGAAAACCTTTTTTGCTTTCCAATATTGAAACAAGAGAATCTACTGCTTTTGCGTCGCCAATCATACCGAGTGCTGATACTGCCGACTCCTTTACATAAACGGAAGATTCAGACTCATCCTCAACTATATTCATTAACGGCAATACCGCATATTTATCTCCTATTTTCCCCAATGCCTCAGCGCATGACAATTTTACTTTATAATTCTCATCTTTACTGTTTAAACAATATAATAAAGGATACACGGCCTGTGAATCTTTTGTATTTGCAAGAACTTTTGTTATATTTACTCGGATTCTTGTTAGATTATCACTGTCACTAATCCTCTGCGATAGTTTATCTTTCATTATTAATGAATCAATTAACATAGGACGGCTTGATTTATCCTTATATTTATCTATTTTTTGAAGCAAAAACATCAATATTTCATAAGAATTAGACTGCTCAAAAAGATAATTATATATTAATATCAAGTGTTCACTCGGATAATCTTTACTTAATGCCGTTATTTTAGCAATGGAATCTTTAGGATTTTGAGGGTCTATAACTTCACAATCCGAAACCAGTTTATCAAAAGGTAAATTGACGTTATCTTCCATATTCCGCTTTAGTTAATATTACAATTATAGAATATACGAAAAACGAAAGTATATCAAGATTTTAACCTAAACTAACCGCGTCTGTTAAAGAATCCAATGATTTGTTTGCTATTGCTTTATTTAATAATTCTTTAATATTTAAGTCAATTTTCATATTTTTTAACATTTCGGGCAGTACTATATCAGATGTCATTTTTGTTCCGATAAAACCTTTATTTAATGTTAATAATTCACTGTATTGATTTAATACATTCTTCCACTGCGCAGGAATTTCAATTTTTTTGCCCGTATAATAAAGACTGTCGCGTTCAAAACTGTCAAAATAGTTTTCCATAAAGTTAATTTGCATTAAATAATCATATTCTTCAGTTTCTTTTTCCGTCATTTCACTAAAAGTATTACCTTCTATTTTTTTAGGATTATCCTTAAACTCTGTTGATAAGTAATATGCCCAAAGCAGACATCCCATATAAAACGATATATTATTTTTCATATAGGCATATATTTTATTAACATAAATTTTAAATCCTGCGCGTTTTTGATGTATTGTCCTTAACGACATCATATTAGAATATACATTATTTACAAATTCATTAAAATTAACAACATATTCCCCCATTCCGGGATCAAATTTTACCGTATCAGACATATCTTTATTCCCTTAAAATTGATTTAAAAATCTTACGTCATTGTTAAAGAATAAACGAATATCATTAATTGCATATTTAAGCATGGTAAGTCTTTCAACACCCATACCGAAAGCAAAGCCCGAGTAAACTTCAGGGTCGATACCGACATTTCTTAAAACATTGGCATGCACCATGCCTGCGCCAAGAACTTCAAGCCAGCCGGTACCGGAACATGTTCTGCAGCCTTTACCGCCGCACATTATACATTGAACATCAACTTCCGCGCTCGGTTCGGTAAAGGGAAAATAACTAGCCCTAAATCTTGTCGGGCGCGACGCGCCAAAGTATATTCTTACAAATTCGTTTAATATTCCTTTTAAATCTGCAAAAGTTATATCTTTATCCACCAATAATCCCTCTATTTGATGAAAGAGATTATTTTTTCTTGCGCTTACGGATTCACATCTGTATACTCTGCCGGGGGAAATAACTCTGACAGGCGGGTTTTGATGAAGCATTTGTCTTATTTGAGCACCTGATGTTTGGCTTCTTAAAATTACATTCGGCGCAGTCTTTGTATAAAATGTATCCTGCATATCTTTTGCCGGATGATTGGGAGGAAAATTTAACATATCAAAATTAATATATTCCGTTTCAACCTCGGGGCTGTTTTCAGATGCCATGACAGAGAACCCCAATCCTTGAAATATTTGAGTTATTTCATTTATTGTCTGAGTTAACGGATGAACCTTTCCTTGCGGTGTAATATCCGAGGGCAGCGTAATATCAATTTTTTCTTCGCTTAATTTTTTATTTAACTCTATTTTATAAAGTTCGTCATTCTTTTTATTAATAGCTTCATCAAGCTGATTATATACGCTGTTTGCCAGTGAGCCGATTATTCTTTTATCTTCATCGGATAAATCTTTTAAATTTTTTTTAATTGAATTTAATTCGCCTTTTCTGCTTAAATATTTTAATTTCGTTTCTTCTAAGTCTTGAAGCGTTTGAACTTTTTCAATTTCTTCTTCCGCGCTTTTTAATATTAATTCAAGTTTTTCTTTCATATTTTCCTCTGTTTTTCCATAATTATAAGACAAACAAAATTATTATTCATGCTATAATCTTATTGTTTGGAGATAGCTTATGGCAGTTAAAAAAATTCTTGTTTCGTTGATTTTATTTTTTACCTGCACAGGCATGTCATTTTCCGCCGATAATTCATCAAAATCTTTAAGAGAAATGTTCCAAAATAATGAGGCGGTTATATATTCTGTTAACTTAAGAACATTTAATGCTGACGATAAAAACGGAAACGGAATTATAGAATTTTCAAACGGAGAAACATCGGGTTCTTTTATTAATGCGGTTGAACGTCTTGATGAATTAAAAGCACTCGGAATAAATACAATTCACCTGCTTCCTATTACGCCTGTAGGAAAAATTAAAGCACTGGGAACAGCAGGTTCATTGTATGCGATATCGGATTTTACAACCGTAAATTCACAATTGCTGGACCCGAACAGTGACTTATCACCGAGGGAACAAGCTAAATATTTTATAGACGAATGCCATAAAAGAAATATAAAAGTAATTGTAGATTTAC
>CANQZO010000043.1 GCA_947628355.1 Candidatus Gastranaerophilales bacterium
TAGCGTTCGGCCTGTACCGCCACCATATCTTCGGACGGAATACTCTTTTTGATTGATATAAATTCAGCTTTATCATTCGTGCATTGTTTTTCTAATTCTGTATTATTCACAATAACTTGCTTTAGAATATTATCATTTCTTATATGTAAGGCTTTATACTGCGGAACATCTTTTTCAGACTTACAGCCCATTTTGTCAAGAAATGCAGATTTGAGGTTTTGCAGTTTCTTGATTTCCTTTTCTGTTTTGTCTATCAGTTCCGTTAATTCTTTATGACGGAAAATGTGTATGGGATTTAGATTTTTCTGCTCGTTTTTCAGTTTCTTTAATTCGGCAATACTATCATCTAATTGTTTGACAATTCTGTTATATTTTTGAATAGTAACATCAATAGTGGTGTTATCCTGTTGGAGTTCTGCGGATATGTTTTCATTATGAGTTATCTCATAGCGGTTAAATATAAATCTGTTCCGCAACTGTTCTAATGTGTGTGCAAAATCGGAAACAGATTTTTTCACCTTATCCATAACTACCGCCGACAGTTTTTTGATTTGTTCCTTTATTTCACGCAATAATGCGTTATCCTTGCGGATTTGTCTGTTCATCTCACACCTGTCAGAAACACCACCGTGCTGTTCTATGATATGCGCGGTAACTCCCTCGTGAATAGTCGGTTGTTCGTCTATGCCGCGCTCATTAAAACTGCGGCAGTCAATACGCTCGTCAAGATTATTTTTCTCTAAGGATTTATTGATAACATTTTCCCAAGCTTTACGCCATTTTGTGATTTGTTCCTCACTGTTCCATTCGGCGCATATCGGATTTTGCCTGCCGTACTTCGTACTTTTCGGATATTTACTTGCGCGTTCGTATCCATATTGTTCAGCTTCGGAGGGCGGCATATAAATTTTCTTTTTACCAACAAAATACTGATATTGTTTTTCCCAGCCGTCAGTCTGTGCGGTCTTAAACTCCTCAGCGGTAAAACCACGTTCCTCCTCACCACGCTTGCAGAGATATTCTTTCTGCATCTTAGCTTGCCATTTGCCCTTATTATCAAGCGGACGCACTGTCAATAATATATGTGCGTGGGGATTGTGTCCGTCTGTATCGTGTATGCTGTAATCGGCACACATACCCTTGTCAACGCAATTTTCTGTAATAAAATCTTTGAGAATTGATTTCCATTCATCAATGCCTAATTCAACAGGTAAGGCAACTATCAATTCTCTTGCAAGTCGGCTGTCTTTGCTTTTTTCGGCAGCTTCGACAGCGTTCCATAACTCTGCTCTGTCTTGCCACTTTGCTGGAGCGTTCGACGGTAATAATATCTCATTGTAAATGCAGCCCTTTTTACGGGTATAGTTGTGTTGAACACCATCGTACTCATTGTAAATCTGTGAACAGGACGCATAAGCTGACGCAGCAACAACGGAGCGTCCGACTCCGCGTGTAATTACCTTTGCTTCAAAATGATAGATTGCCATAGGGCATACTCCTTTCTGTCTGCCGAGCAGACTGTTTTTGTTTCTTTTTCTGAAAAAGAAATGACGCTTTGCGTCAACTGCTAAAAGCTGTCGGGGACAGGTTTTAGCTCAAATTCCGACAAGGTATTGAAAATACCGTTATGTATTAAGCAAGGCTTGATACATTGTTTTGTGGCAAACAAAACCGTCGGAATTTACGGCGAATGAGCGAGAGCGAATTTGACGAGCCTCCTGCAAGGACGCCGTTCGCCGTAGGCGATACCACCGCTGATTTCATCAGTGGTGAGTAAGTGCGCCCTTCGGGATAAAAATTAGGGACGCTTCTGTTTCCCGAAACGCCCCATGCGGCATTATTGCCGTAAATTACTTCGTAGGTATAGCTCCAAATCGTCAAGTTCAATCTCTGTAACGTCAGGCAATACTTTTTCTAAAATTGCCCCTTCTTGAATAATCCGTCGTGTGCGAGCTTTACGCTCCTTTTCACGATTCCGATTTTGCGCTTGTTCAAGCCTGTGCTGCGCCTGTTTCAATTTCTTCTCATTCTCTGTCATAATATAAAGTCCTTTCTGTACAAAATGATATGTTTGGTATGTAATGTACAGCAAATAAATATAAAAATAACAGACACCGTCTGGCATTTCTGAGTTTCTCAGAATAGTGACGGTATCTGCTATGTCTTTTACTGTACAAATGGATAATTTGTACAGTAAATCAAGCTGATTTACTGTAATGTTAGAAACTATCTGTAAAATCAAGTGCACTATCGAGAGAAGCAACATCTGTGTTTTCGTTCTGCTCCGGTAACTGTGCGACATTTGAGCTTAGAAACTGTAATAAGCTGCCAACAGTATTAGTGGAGGATGACGTTTTTACACCTTGCTCAATCGTGGCGATTATCCTGTCAAGAAATGCGTCCTCTTTTTCTCTTGTTTCAAGATAAGGATCAGCGGCAAGTCGTTCCTGTCTGTCAAAATAATCATTTACGGCAGTAACGATAGCGCGACTGTATGACTTATATTTCTTCCTGTCCATATTCTGCAAGTATTCCCACGCTCTGCGGTCAGATTCCTTGTCAAGGTTTAAGCGGATATTGGTGCTGATTTTGTTTCTCATACCGCACCACCGTTTCTGCGCAGCTTACGCTCCGCAAGCAACTCATAGCCCTTTGCAGCAGCGCAAATATCGCTGTTGATGATTACGCGGTCTTTGTTGACATCGGTAAAATTCTTTATCATGCAACTGCCACCGCCGACAATATATAGCCGCATAAGCTCTTCGTCATATTCGTGTTCACGAAGTCTGCGGAATATACCCTCAACATATTCCGTTGCCGTAGCTCTGATAGCCGTTAAATATCTTTCGCTTATGTCTGCCGTTCCTGTCCGTATGACGCGCTCCAGAACGCTTTCGTCAACAGATGTTCCGAACTGACGCATAAGGCTTTCACGTACCGCAATCATACATTGATTTGTGCCGTATTTTTCAGTAAAGCATTTTGCCTGTGTTGGCTTACACTCATTTATATACATAACATTCATTGTGCCATTGCCGATGTCGGCAAGCATATTAACACCCTTGAAGTCCCGAAGTCTGTCGGCAACTGCCGAAAATCCTTGCGGGAATATGTCCGCGCTGACAAATTCAACGTGATAATTCACATCTTTAAATGTAAAATCTGCACTCTCGTTTTGTAACAGATATTCCTTAAAGCTGTCCTTCTGTTCACTTACCCAAGTGAGCGGTAGTCCTGCGGCGATATGAACGCGCGCCATTGTCATTTTTCTTATGCTTAACTCCCGCGCGATAGCAGCAAGCGTTAAAATGTAATAATCCATATCCGCCATTTTATCGGAAATAAATTCCTTGTGTTCTTCTCCGATAATGTAATATCTATCCTTGTATATCAGCATATTATTCTGAAATGTAGGCTCTTTATCGTAGGCGGTGACACCCGCCTTAAAGCAGGTGTGAGCCGTCTTAATATTGCCGTAGCCATGGTCGATGCCGATAATTGTTATGTTGTTAGTCATAAAATCAAGTCCTTTCGTAATAAAAATTTACATAGAAAAAGCGACCTACGATTTTACTCGTAAGCCGCTTATGTACCGTATTATGCGGAAACCTCATTTTTCTGCTCCGCTTGTTTCTGTTCCTCTTTAAGCCGTTTCTGTTTCTCTCTGAATTTCTTGTTTGCCTCACGCTGTTTCGCTCGTTTCAGCCGTATTTTTTCCTGCTCTGCTAACTCCTCGGGCGTGGGTTCGGGAATAGGAATATTAAGTTTTCCGACAAATTTAAGGTAAATGTCAACATCCTGTATTCGCTCGCCTGTCGACCTGTCGGGTGCATGAACAACGATTTTATCAATAAATTCATTTATCATCGGTGTTGTCAGCACCTCAAAATTTGTGTATCGCTCTGCAAGCTCCAAGAACGCGTCAGCATTGTATGTGTCCTCTTTGAACCTGTCAATCTGCGCTTGCGCTTCGGCTGTTGCCTTTTCAAGCTCTGCCTGTTCCTGTTCGTACTCGGCAGATAATATATCAAAACGCTTTTCAGGGATTTTGCCTGTTGCATAGGACTCATAGAGCTTTTTAAGTATTCCGTCCAATTCCAAACAACGCTTTTTATCGCGTTTGAGTTGCTTGTCATAAGCTTTTAAATCCTCCGACTGTTTTATCTGTGAAGCCTCTCGGACTTTCTGTATAAACTCGTCCTTATTCGCAATCGCGTACCGGCTTGTAAGCTTTATTGTTTCCAAAATCAACTCGCGAAGCGCGATAGTGTTTATATAATGTCCGAAGCATTTTACATCGCCCTTGCATTTTGTTAAATAGTAGGTCGAGCAATCGTAATGGTCGTGAGGGAATAGTCCCGTTTCTGGGTCTACTTTTCTTTCGCCTTTCCAATGTCCCGTTCTCGCTCTGTGATTATACATTTTCGCCCCGCAGTCAGCGCAGTAGACAAGTCCCGTCAGCGGATTTGCTTCGCCGTTATCGTGTGGAGCGCGCCGCGTTGTTTCACGCAGTTTTTGAACAAGGTTAAAGGTTTCCTTGTCTATAATAGGCTCGTGCGTGTTCTCGATAATCACCCAATCCTCGGGCGGAATTGCTGTGGGGTATTTATCCTTGTAGTGCTTTTTGCGGGTGCGGAAATTAACAGTATGTCCGATATACTCAGGTCGTGCTAAAATCCTTATGATAGTGCTTGGACTCCAGAAATACGGCTCGTTTGAACCTGAAACGGATTTATCGGTATTTATCCTATATTTGGCAAGATGTACCGATGGACGCTCAATTTTTTCTTCCTGAAACATTTTCGATATTTGTCCCGGACTTTTGCCCTCAATAATAAGATTAAAAATTCTTTTTACAACAGCCGCCGCTTCCTCGTCAATCAGCCAATGGTGCTTATCTTCGGGGTCGCGCCTGTAACCATAGATAACAACACTGCTTATAGGCTTACCTGCGTCACTTCGCGCCTTGTATGCGATAACCGCCTTGCGGCTGCAATCTCGAATATACCACTCGTTCATAATGTTGAGGAATGGAGCAAATTCACTGCTACCCTCAATATTACTGTCAACGCCATTTGATATGGCAATAAAGCGAACACCGCGCTGTCTGAATAATACTTCCGTATAAAATCCTGTCTGTAAATACTCACGCCCGATACGGCTCATATCCTTTGCTATTACCGTTCTGACCTTGCCTTCCTCAATATCCGCAACGAGCTTTTTCCAACTTGGTCTTTCAAAATTACCTCCGCTATATCCGTCGTCGGTATAATGGACAAGGTTGGAAAATCCGTTCTCTTTTGCGTATTTTTCAAGCATTGCCTTTTGGTTTATGATACTGTTGCTTTCTCCGATAATATCATCATCACGAGATAAGCGCTCGTATAAAGCTGTGATTTCTTCCGTTTGCCTGTTATTTGTTATCATAGTAACTCCTTTCAGGCTTAACGGCTCATTTGTGACATATTTAGTATATCACAATTCCTGCCGTTTGCCAAGGGGTGATTTAAAATTATTCGGAAAAGTTTGTTTTCCATTGTTTCATTTCCATTCTCGGCAGGATATATCTTTACTCTGTATAAAGTTGAGCCGATACGCCTTGTTATAAAAAAGTTCGTGTTGTTCATATAACATTGTCCTCCTTTGGTGATTTCTGAACGTCAAAAAGGCACAATATCAGATATAAATACAAACGCTTCTACCCAATTTGTATTTATAAAAGACTTGTACCTATTGACAAAAAGTAATCTAAAGTGTATAATTTAGATTACCCTCTACTAATAGGAGAAATACAAGGGTAAAACGGAACTGTTTTTGAAAGTTTTTTTCAAAAATCAAAAATTTTTTTGGAGGTGATTGCGGCGGTGCTTGATTTTGAAAAGAAAAATGAACAGACGAACGACACAGCAACGGAAAATCAGCCCGTCGGAACAAAACGGCTTAAGCGCGAACTACGCGCCGAAGCATTAGCGCGTATCGAGGGCGCGGCACGAACGCAAGATGATTTTGGAAAAGTGGTTGAGATTTGGGATAAGCTCGACGCAAATAGAGAACGCAAGGAACGCTATCACGAGATTGGTCGAAGTGATGTCCCTCTTGATTACGAAGCCGCGGAGGACGGCGTATGTTTTCCGCGTGACTTGAACAGCTTTATTTGGAAACAAGTGCAAAAGGGCGAGTTTATAGACGCGATATATAACTGTCCGTATGAAATACACGAACTTGTAACGGACGAGTATATATCAAATATAATGAACAGTCTATCACCCGAACAGAAAGAAATCCTATATTACATAGCAGTCAAGGGATATAGCACATCAAAAATCGCCTGCATACGAGGTCAGACGGACAGGAATATCCGCAAGGTGCGAAACTCATTATTAAAACACATAAGAGAAAAAATATATGATTACTTGACCTCCGACAAAGAACACAATATGACAGCAAGGGAGAAATTATTTATAGAAAATTATCGGAATATGATTGACAATAGCAAATAATAGTGGTAATATAAATATTATAGAATAGATTACAGAAATAGAGGTTATTTTGTTATGAAAAATATTTTTGAACATACACGCTCAAGCTGGGTTAAATACAGCGAATACAATTTTGTTCAGGACGAGGACAGCGGACAGGTTTATATTATGCCCACGAGCAACGCTAAACCGCAGTTTTTCAATCCTTTGGAAAACGCGGAGCAAATGGTTATTGACGCTTTAAATGTAGGCTTAATCTGTATGAGCGAAAAGTCAATGGACGAGGACAAGGAAACTGCTGTTTTCGGCTTTATCTCGGAGTATGGTTTGCTTGGACTTATGACAGCTTTACCAACGACACCAAAATTTATGGACTATGACGCTGTGTATCTGATAAAAAATCAATATATCAAAAAAGAAACAATATCAACAGATAATTATCTAAATATTTTCTTCCCGTTTGAAATGCCGGATATAATCAAAAACAAAAACGGTGTGATGTGGACGATTGAGGGTGACAGAGATATGATGGCGCTTGCACTAACAATGGACAGCCGACCTATGGCGGTTAATATGGAATTTCAGCGTGAGTATGCGGAACGCTACGATTGGCTTGTAAAACAGTTTAAGGATTGGGCATTTACATTTTTTACGAGCATTATGTATTACGATAATCTCGACAATGACAACAAAGATTTATATAGACAAGCTATGGCTTGCTTTGACGGTATTGCGCCAACATATCATATAGAGCTGCTTGACAAGCCGACGCTTGTATGGGATTTTCATTCATTATTACTCGGAATACAAATGATGTTTAGCTTTATGCTTGTAAACGAACAAAATCCGCTAAAAATATGCAAGCATTGTAACACCGTATTCAAGGCAAACAGACCGAGCGCGGTATTTTGCAGCCCTCAATGTAAGAATAGGTATAATGTATATAAAAGTCGAAAAAAGAATAAAGACAATACACAATATTAAATTAACAAATAAGTTTCTATTAATCATGAGAAAGGATTGTTTTTATGATGAAACTCTTAAAATATTTTAAAATTTATGATAATGAATTATGCCCTTGTGATAGTGGAAAACCTTATATTAATTGTTGTAAAAATCGCAAGGATAAAACTATCAAAGCAAGTAAGAAACCATTAGAAATTCAAGTTATGGAACAATTTAGAAAGAGTCAGTTTAAATGTTGTCTTTATCCTGATAAATCTAATTGTGTGAAACACATCAAAGAAGCTCATGCATTACAAAACAATAAAATAATATCTCAGTTAGCTGAAGAAGGTCATGTGTATATTTTAAATACGAAGAAATCACCAATAGTCATTCCGATTGAAAATGAAGAACCAGAAATAATAATACCTATGGATAGAGTAGGAATTAAGCATGCCACAACTGCTACATGCTTTTGTGATATTCACGATGATGAAGCATTTGCACTTATAGAAAAAGGTGCTCCTGATTTTGACCCAAATAACAAAGGACATAAGTTTATATATGCTTATAAATCTTTTATATTTGAATACTATAAAAAGTTAGTAGAACAAAAAGTATTTATAGATAATGTAAAACAATATCCATCATTATTAAAAATAAAGGAATTTGTTAGATATTATAGAGCAATTTCTATGACATTACAAGAAATGGATAATATAAAAGATTTTTTTGATAAAAGAATACTAAATAAGGACTATACTGGATTAGAAACTTGTATTCTAGAAATTCCTGAAAGTATAAATTTCGCTAATTATGCTTGTCTTGCCCTTGATTTTGATATTAACGGAAATAAAATTAAATATACTCATAAGGGGTTTATTAGCAGGCTTTTTGTGACTGTTTTTCCTGAAAAAACAAAATCATACGTTATTATGAGCTGTTTAAAGGAGGACTATTCTGTTTATAAAAAATTATTTTATCAATTGCAAAATATTAATCTTAATAAAATCAAGTATTATCTTGATCTCGTATTGCCATTATATAGTGAAAACATTGTAATTAGTCCTCGTTTATGGGAAAAATGGGATGATGAACAACAAATGATATATACATTTTTAGCTAATAGACAAAGAAGTCAATTTTTAACATACAAAACAATGTTCGCTTTGGGTATGCGTAATTTAAAGAAACAAGAATCAAATTTTGAGGATGGGAATAGAGGAAGAATAGATTTATTCCAAAAAGTATAAAAAACACTTTATTATCCAATAATCCCCCATAACTCAATAAAAGTTATGGGGGGGTGAACTTAAAAAATATTAAATTCCGTTCTTTACTTTAAGCAATAACTTTCTTGCTACTGTAAATTCCGTGCTGTCAACAGCGGGAATGTTCCAATAACAGAAATCGCCCACGCGGTCAACGGCGGGGTCGTATGTGGGGTCGGCTGATTTGTAAATCAGTGTATTAGCTTCATCAATCGCTGTATCAAAGTTTTTGCCGTTCTGTACATCTACAATTAAATCTGCAAGCAAGACCTTTAATTTTTCCTCAATCTGCTTGTAGTGGTCGGGGCGTAAGTACATATCCCTCATTGTGCGGATTGCGTTTTGTGAAATCGGCGATAAAACTCCGTAACCGTAGCCGTTTGTCTGATTTGCTATAACCGCCTTTCTAATTCGCGTGTTCGCTCTTGCGCTTGCCGAGCCATAACCTGTACCGTTTTCAACCTCGTCCAAAATATCACTGATAAGATTTTCAGTAATCACGATTGCTTCCTCCGTTACACTTGTTGGCGCAGTTTCTCTCGGTATTGACGCGGCATTTACTGTAACCGCCGATATTGATAAAATTGCCGTGATAAGTAAAACACTAAATTTCTTCATTTTTGTAAGCCTCCTCATAAACATAATCGTGATACAAGATTTCCTCAACTCTTGATTTAATCCCATTCATTCGCCGTACCCATTCCATTTGGTCGGCGGCTTTCAATTTCTCGTTCACGCCCTCACGCTCCGCCATCTGCGGTACAAGCCTGTCCAACATCTCGTGACAGGTCTTGTCAATTTCTGCGAGATATTTTAACAGCGTACCGTGCAGCAGCATAACCGTGTAGGTTCCTTGATGATGTTTCTTTAGGTACTCACGGCGAAGCATACCGTATTTACCGATATTGTAATGCTGCTCATCAGGTACAGTCAAATTTGGTATTAAGTAATCGCCGCATTGTGAATAAGTAAGTTTCAATTTACATTTCTCCTCTCATTGTGATATAGTGGTTATAATTTATAAATCGTGAAAAGTTTAGTTTCCACCGCCTTTCTGGGTATATAACCACATTTCAATTCGTCACAAATGAGCCGCAGCCATATACTGTATTTTGTAGGTGATTTCATTCACCCTTTACAGTATAACTCGTATTGATGATGAGATACCGTTTGAGATACCGGATGGGTGGGTGTGGTGCAGAGGATCAAGCTGTTTCTTGCCTATGGAGAGCCGAAAGCCGTCGGGCACTCATTTCAAGTACATTGATATCGATTCCATTGATAACAAGCATCAGGCAATAAAAGAAGCCAAGATAATAGAAACGGCTAAAGCTCCCAGCAGGGCAAGTAGAGCTGTATTTGACGGCAGTATACTGTTTTCGCTTGTAAGACCATATCTTAAAAACATAGCTTTGGTGGATAGTAGCAACGCAGATAGTATAGCTTCAACAGGTTTCTATATTGCAACGTCAAATGGTACATTTAGACCCAAATATATCTATATACTTATGATTTCGGCTTATGTAGTAGAGGGATTGAATCATTTTATGAAAGGTGATAACTCTCCATCCATAAACAAGGATGATATTGAAAAGTGGCTATATCCCGTTCCACCGCTTGCAGAACAAGATAGGATTGCAGACAGCGTACAAAATTATCTCAGCATACTTGAAGATATAGAAAAAAGCCTCAGCTGAGGCTCTTTTCTATATTATCTATCATGTCAAAACATTTGTGAAGATATTCTGTTATTCGTTTTTGTTCACTATATGGTGGTAAAGGAATGCGGGCGTTCTTTATCATAGACTGAGTAAGTTGATTTATTGCAGTAGAGTTGCTATCATAGAATATTTCCCTAAAATAATATGTTTGAAGGTAGTAGAAAACATATTCAAAACAAATAGTCCTATAAATAGCCATAAAAGCCCCGAATGACGCCTTCTCAGTCATATCTCTAATTAACGCACATTTTCCTACTAAGGCTTTACTGCCGTTTCTCGCACATATAAGAATATCATTGTTTTCAACATACTGATTGTCTCTTATTTCTGTATTAACTCTTACAAGACCAGAAAAATCAAGTTTGCTATTAACGATATTAGAAGAACGAAGCACCATAGTTCCATTAGATGTAATATCAGAGGGACTATATGTAAGACCAATATTTGTTTGCCCAATCATCGAAAGGCAACACCACACCCACCCATCCGGTATCTCAAACGGTATCTCATCATCAATA
>CANQZO010000044.1 GCA_947628355.1 Candidatus Gastranaerophilales bacterium
GATTTCTGTCAACAGGAATACCGTTTAAATAAGGTGCATCATCTAAGCAAGGCATAGGTGCAGCAGCTCCTGTCATAGAACCGTCTTGGCAGCCGCAGCTGCTTGCGGGCATTCCGTCAGCTACAGGTATTCCGCTAAATCCTGTTCTTGAATCGTCGCCTAAGAATATACCGTTATTTCTTTCGCCGACAACTTGATTGTGTCCGTATATAGCATTAGGATATGCATATACTTGTTGTTCAAATTTCTTACCGCCGATTGTATTAGGGCATACCGCACAAGTCGGGTTTGACGGTGCGGGACATTCTGCTATAGGCGGGCAGACATTGCAATCGTCTGATATTTTATTACAAGAGTCGCAGTTCTTTTTTTCTTCGCACGGAAGTGCTGTTGTTTTACTCTGACAACCGCAGCTGTCTATATCTTTATGGCATTTAGGACATGTTGCTGTTTGCGGTGTTACGGGAGAAGAACATCCAGACAAAGGGCAAGCTGCTAAAAGCTCATTTGATGTTTCAGTTGCTGTTTCTTGTGTAAAACCTGCATTTGTACCTGCCAATACTCCGAGTGTTACTACGGCGGCAAGTGTCATTTTGTTTAATTTCATTTTTCCTCCTTGTTCATAAAAGAAATGTTACAGGCAAACATTTCTTTTTATATTTTCATATTTTTATTTCTCTCTTACTTTCTTTGAATTATGATATGTTATGCCCTGTCTATTCATTGCCTTATTTAAGTATTTATATGGGTAATTATCGATAACAGATAAATTTGAATAATTAATTAAATTCATCTTTCAAGTTGATTTTTACTTTTTATACTTTGCTAAAATTAAAATATACGGGGTTAAAAAATAATGAATTTAAACGAACATTGTCTTTTAAACTTTTTAATTAATCCGGATGAGATTAAAGATTTAACAAATATTTTCATAAAGAATATTGAAGAAATTGAAAATTATTCAATCATAAATAATAATTATAAATATGAACTCGTTTATAAATAACATATACAGACACAGATATGATATATTTTTCTCCCTGCTGCTTATAATGCTCGTAGGATTATTTTGTTTTATTATTCCTAAGAATGAAACTATAAATGTTTTAAGGACAATGGAAAACAAGACCTTTGATATAAGGCAGAATATAATTGCTAAAAATAAGTCGGTTAATAAAGATATTGTAATTTTAACGGTAGATGACCCTTCTTACGAATATTTGCTTGAAACGTACGGAGATTGGCCAATCCCGAGAAGCGTTTACGCTAAAATGTTAGATTATATACAAGCTCAAAAGCCTAAATATGTTGCTTTTGATTTATTGTTTATAAAAAATTTGAAAAGAATTCCTAAAAGTGATGATGAGTTAATAGAAGGGTTTAGAAAATATAAAAATACGTTTACTGCTATTAATTTTGATGATTATTCAAGCGAGCTTAGAGTTCCGCCGATATTAAGCGAAAACATAAAGACAAATATTAAAATTGAATCCGATAATATTGATATTTATAAATTTCCAAATTGCAGAACTATATTGCCCGAAATTATTGAAGCAACACAAAATATTGGACATATAAATACTCCTAAACAGGATGACGGATTTTTAAGAACTATTCCCCTGATAGTAAATTATCCTCAAATGAACAAAGATAATTATTATCTTTATATGACACTAAAACTTGCAATAGACTATTTAAATAAATACGAAAACGCAAACATTAAGGAAATCAAAATTGATAAAAATAACAATTTGATACTTGGAAAAAGACAAATTCCTTTAACCGAAAATGCGGAAGTTATATTAAACTGGTACGGTCCCAGCGGGCTTGAAAGTAATACAACTTTTAAATACGTTTCATTTTGGGAAGTCTTAAAATCAATAGAAGCTAAAGAAAACGGAAAAAAACAACTTATTGAAAATGACTTTTTCAAAAATAAAATAGTTTATATCGGCACAAACATATTTTCACTATCGGATATAAAAACCGTGCCAACAAGCAAATACTTCCCCGGAGTAGAAATTCACGCAACACTTCTAAATAATATTATTGATAACAATTTAATTAAAAAAGCGAATATTAAATATAATATTTTAATTTGCATAATATTAATGATATTAGCCTCATACACGGCATTTAAAATTCGTTCGGTTTATATTTCGGTTATTTTATTTACAATATTAAACGGAGCATATTTATACTACTCAACTTTTATAATGGATAAATATAATATCTGGGTATGGAATGTAATTCCTTTAATATTAACTGTATTTATCTTTGTATGTTCATATATTATAAAATATCTTATAAAATCAAGAGATTTCGAATATACTTATAAACTTGCCACAACTGACGGATTAACAGAATTATATAATCACAGATATTTTCAAGAAAAAATGAGCGAAAAAGTAAAACTGGCGGAAAAAAACAACAGTCAATTTTCATTGATAATGATAGATATTGATTTCTTTAAAAAATTTAATGATACATACGGACATCAAGCGGGTGACGCGGTATTAAAATACGTTGCAAGCACCTTAAAGAGCTGTGTAAGAAATGAAGATTTTGTATGCAGATACGGCGGAGAAGAAATGACAATTATACTTAATAATACAAACAATGAAACAGCCGTTAATATAGCACAAAAAATTTGTAACACGATTTCATCAAAAAAATATTCTCTTACACCCGAAATGGAAGTAAATATAACAATAAGTTTAGGATGTGCAACATACCCAAACAACGGGAAAACACCCGCTGAATTAATTGAATACGCCGATAAATGTTTATATAATGCAAAAGAAAACGGAAGAAACCAAGTAGGTTCTCCCAATATTAAAATTTCGTAATATTTAAACCGGTTTTATCAATTCTTTCCTAAATAAAACCTTTATTAAAATATAAGGTAAGGTTTTATTTTAGGAATGTAAAGGAGAAAAGATATGTCAACAACTGCAATTACCAGTAATTATCCAACTGCAATAATGCCGCAGGAAAAAAGTCCGAGACAAATTGTACGCCAAGAGATTAAACGTGCAAAAGAATTAGAAGCACTCCAAGCAAAATATGAAGCGGGAGAAATTTCTAAATTTGAATATGCGGTTAATAAAGCTGCTATAGAAATGGTTTATAATTCGGATTTTCCGAATAATCTTCCTTCAAGAGCATGTGTATGTAACTGTGTAGCATAAAATCAAATAAAATTAAAATACAAAAGCCTCTGTTTACTTCAGAGGCTTTTATTATAAACAAATGTAAATAAATACATAATAAAATGCAATTTTAATAAACCTTTTTACTTTATTAATTTGCCATAGTGGTAATATAAATATTGTGTATAAAAGGGGTTATATGGAAGTTAAAAAAGTTGTTAATTCTAAAGTTCAAAATCTCGGACAGGGAAAAAAAGAAGTACCTGCAAAAACGAGTAATAAAGAGCAAAAACAATTAACAGAATTATCAAATGTATATTACAGACCAAGTTTTGGAAGAAGCTGGAGTGAGCATAAAAGCTGGGGTGCAGTTATTGACCCTAAAACAAAAGAGGCTTCATTTAAAATATTCACATACCCCGATACAAGAAAAGTAACCGTTACAATAGAAAAAAGGGACGGAAGTGAAAAAAATACATACGAACTAAAGAATGAAGGCAGAGGAATTTTTCAAACGGAAAAAGGAATACCCGCAGAAAAAGCCGCTCATGGCGATAAATACTATTACACAATATACAAAGGCAACGGAGAAGTTGACAAAGTAAAAGACCCGTATTCATTCAGACAAGAAACTCTGCTTGGAGAATCGACACTATATGATCACTCTTTATTTGAATGGAGCGACAAAGACTGGTTTGAGAACAATAAAAACAGAATATCAAGAAAAGCAAACGCACAAAACGGATTAACTCATGTCAGCGAGGCAAGAATATTTGAATTTAACACGGAAACTTTAACAAAAAGAGGTACTTTTAAAAGTGCAAAATCCGTATTAAACTCTATCGCCCAAATGGGATTTAATGCAATAGAAATAATGCCTGCAGAAAACACATATTCATTTAACTGGGGGTATGACGGAGTAGATAAACACGCAGCTGCAGAGCATTTGGGCGGACCCGACGGATTAAAATCATTAATTAACTACGCACATGAAATCGGACTAAACGTAATAATGGATATGGTACCGAACCATTTAGGCCCCGACGGTGCTTCATTAAAGCAAACAGGCCCTTATATAAAAGGTTCAAACGGATTTGGCGAAGCATTTAATTATGAGGGGCAAAATTCAAGATATGTACGCGATTATATGGTAAATGCCGCAATTAACTGGCTTGACAATTATCATTGCGACGGGTTAAGACTGGATATGACAAAATTTATGGAATCTGATTACGCAATGAAACAAATAGCTGCAGAAATAAACTACCATAAACCCGATGCGTTTTTAATAGCAGAAGACGGCAGAGACAAAGTAAGTGTAGATGATAACGGACAATTTTGGTCAAATCCCGACGAAGTTCATGATAAAAGAGTAGTAAATCCGTTAAAGGATTATGAATCAGCAGAGGGAAAAAGTGAAAGTGAGCACTGCCGTGCGATTGATGAAATTTCAAACGGAAATACATCACTTGGCCGTCTCGGTTATGACAGCGAATGGGATTTTAACTATTACCATACACTGAATGAAAGTTTATACGGCAATATTGATTTGGATAAACTTGAAAAAGCATTTTATTGCGCTCAAGACAGTGTTAAATACGTTATGAGCCACGATGAAATAGGCAACTTTGAGGGCAGCAGGTTAATTTCAAAACTGCTTGTTCCAATGCTTAATCTTAACGAAAATATAACCTTAAATGCTCAAGATATAGAAAGAGCAAGACAATACAGCGAAATGAAAAATTGCCCGCTGGATTCTGCTTTACAAACCGTTAAAGCCCAAAAGGCTCAATTTACATCCGAAAAACTCGCCATAATGCTTCAAAGCGGAATGCTTGATAAATACGATACTTCCGGGAAAAATATGACACCGCAGAAAAAACAAGCATTAAAGAAAGCATTTAAAACGGAAGTTCTTATGCCTATGGGTATAAAATCACAAACTACAGTTTCATATAACAAGTTAAAATATATGTATAACAAATGCGTAAGTAAATATAAAATGGCTCTTGCATTAACATATTCCATTCCCGGATTAAAAATGGTATTCCAAGGCGATGAACGAGGCGATTTAACTCCGTTCAGATTTTTCCGTCAATTTGAATCAATGCCGACGGAAGATTACTTATACACGGAAAAGGGCTATGATACATCAAAACCTGCATTAAATGAATCAAAATTAGGTTCAATTAATTATTCAAATGACGGGAAAGCAATAATGAGCCGAATAAAAGCATTAACTGCAGATTTAAACAAAGTTAATGCAGAAAACCCTGCATTAACAAAAGGCAGATTAATTTCCGAAGATACGGTTAAACATAACTCATCAAATGTAATAGCTGCACATGCCTGCGACAGTGAATCAAACAATGAAATATATACAATAACTAATTTTAAAGACGCTTCATATCCGAGTGATGATGCTTCTTATTATTACATTAAGTTTCCGAAAGGTACATGGGTTGAAATACTGAATACAGACAGCAAAAAATACGGCGGAAGCGGTGATTATAAAAATATATACACACTCG
This sequence comes from Candidatus Gastranaerophilales bacterium, assembly GCA_947628355.1. Classification (GTDB taxonomy): domain Bacteria; phylum Cyanobacteriota; class Vampirovibrionia; order Gastranaerophilales; family Gastranaerophilaceae; genus Avigastranaerophilus. Next base: position 5,684 of record CANQZO010000044.1, read on the forward strand.
ACAGCAACGGCGACAATCTTATTCCCGTCAAAATGGCAGGACAATCAGTACTAATGTTTAAACGAATCGGATAATAAATATCAGCCGATTATGCTTATTCCGGTTTAAATATAGCATGTTGGAATTCAAAAGAATCAAGTTTCCCCGTCTTTGTGTATTGCGGGTCATAATAAACATGCAATTGTACAGGTTCGCCTTTTTCATTTTTTACCTGTCTGCAGTTTCTTTTAATGAAAGCAAATGTTTTATTTACAAAAGTTTCTGCTGCATATTTGGCATCAAATGACTTTGAATGACCTAAAACATCCATTGAATGACCTTTTGCTATACCTACAGGTTTTGCCATTTGATTTATTGTATCTACATCTCTGCCTGTTACAAGGTATACCATTGAATTTGCATAATCATAAACAGAATGAACCCTCGGACATTCTTTATAATCTTTATCAAACATTTTTACATATTTAACTAACTCTCTTGCAGGACGTTTTTTTTCAGTTCCGTTTAAGTTTCTTACTATATATCCGTTACATTTTCTTAAATTTGTTTTCTCTATTATTCTTGACGGAGGATCATGATCTTCAAAAAGACTTGTTTGAGGATTTTTAGTTCCGTTTGCATAATATAATACAGGGATGTAAGCACCAAAAGACTGTGAATTAATACTATTTATTCTCATATATACCTCTTTTTCTTTTATTTAACTTAAATCTCATAATAATTTTTTTTGCTCAATAATTTAAAAAAATTTACAAAAAAACGGAGAAATCTCCGTTTTAATTTTAGTCGTTAATTCCCATAACTTCTTCGGCTTCCTCCCGGCCTTCTTTATAATAATTTTCCTCGTCAGGAGCTAAAATTTTTAACAAATGCAGAAAATTCCCTACATGTTCTTTTTCGTCACCTGCAATTTCCGTTAATAATTTTTTTGCAGCTTCATCTTCTATAGAATCTCTTAATTGTTCATATAATTGTATTGCTTCAAATTCTGAAGCTATTGAAAATCTAACAGCACGCACAAGTTCATTTTTATCCAATATCCTTTCGCTCTTGTTTCCGCTGAACGGTTGTGAAAATTCCGGCATGATATTTCCTCCTTTTTTCGTGATGATTACACATATTTAAGGATTTTTTATCATCCGAATGGATATTATTTTTCTATTATAAAATCGGTATTATTTTTATGAATAATAAATGTTAACGGAACTTGAAAAGCGTTATTACAAGCATTAACAGTCCATATTTCTTTCCAATATCCTTTAATATATTTATCTTTTTTCTTAACCACGTCATAAGGATAATGAACGATTTGTGTATCCTTTATTTTAAAATCCGTGCAGGCGGGATATTCTTTTATAGCGTCTCTATATATCTTCTTTAATACATTGTATTGAAGTGTATCATTTGCAATGGAATTTCCCGAAAGCGGCAAATTAAAATCATATTCATCCGCAATAGAACAATTAAACGGAATTAAAAGCATTATAAAGATAACTGTCAGTCTTTTAATCACTATTATTCACCTTTTACCAAATACTTTGTATCGGATATATTCATGGCATAATATGGTTTATCTTTACCGTCCTCAATTAAGAATAAAACAAACGGCTTATCAAAATAAAAGAGACGAGGCATATCATGAACGGGAGCAGCTGACATTCTCATTAAGCCGATAGCAGCCTCGCTTTTTAATGCACCGCCTTTATTATCCATTTCAAATTTTATTGTCTGCATAGCCTGTGTTATCATTAAATTTGTATCTTTAACTCTTTTTCCGCAGAGCTCATTATACGTAATAAGTTCATCTACACTTATATTCGGGACTTTTAATTCGTCTTTATCGCCAAATTCATCCAATTTTATGTTTTTTGCAATGTATTCATATTGATTTTCAAATGTATCTTTTTTATCTGTTCTGAATAAAATTACATTTTCTTTTTCATTAGTCAGCAATTTTACCGCATATTCATCAGGTGAATTGTAAAATAAAACATTAATATTTTCTTTAATATCTTTTTTTGCGGATTTTTTTACACCAAAATATTTAACGCTGTATTTTGAACTGTTAAACGGGGCACTTGCAAGTTTATCAAATGCATTTAAGAATGTAAATTTTTTCTTTAACATTGCATAAAACAAATAAGAATCTTTTGCACTCCAGTTAATTTTGTCCAAAATATCGCTTGTTTCATTAAATTTATCTTTAATGTCTTTTTCAATTTTCTTTTTTAAGGTATTATTTATTTCTCCGTCAGCAAGATAATAAGAATTTTCAGATAAAATATCTTTTGTATAAAGTCTTTTATTAAGTTCATCCGCTATCGGAGGATTTCCGCCAATAAACTCAACAGGTTTAGAACTTAGCATTTTATCGGAAAACTCATTCCACACAAGCTGAAACGTAACGCACCATAAATCACTTAATTGTTTAACTTCAACATCTGTTTGCTTTACAATATCATTTTGCACTTTTTTAGAATTATTTTTAAAAAACTTAAATCCGCAAAGCATAGTACAAGCACATAAAAATGACATTATACAAATTATTGAAATTAATCGTTTCATCAGATTTTCTCCTTTTTAAACATTATATCAAATAAATTAAACATCATCAGACAAATTTTCACCTAATGAAGCTGCGACAGCCAATTTATCGCATCTTTCATTAAATTCATGCCCGCTATGCCCTTTAATCCAAACAAGTTCAACATCGTGAGGTTTCATTAAAACAAGCAGTCTTTGCCATAAATCTACATTTTTTACCGGTTTTTTCCCTGCTGTTTTCCAATTATTTTTTTGCCAGCTATCAATCCATTTTTGTTTAAAAGCATCCGAAAAATACTTACTGTCTGAAGAAACAATAACTCTGCAGGGCTGTTTAAGAGCCTCAAATCCTGCAATAACAGCCATAAGTTCCATACGGTTATTAGTTGTTAATTTATATCCCGCACTTAACTCTTTTTCGTGATATTTTAAATTTCTATCTTTATAACGAAGTATACAGCCATAGCCGCCTTTCCCCGGATTACCGCTGCAGGCACCATCGGTATACATTTCAACAAGTAATTTATCTTCTGCCATAAAAAAATACTAATTTTTATAAAGTTTTATGTCAAGATTTCATAAAAAATTAAAGTATTAAAAAATTATGCCGATAAATAAATATGTAGTTTTTTAAGGTATAAAAATGATATATACAAATATTACATCAATTACCGACGGAGGAGGCGGGAATATAGACAATTCGCCAAAACCAGAAGAAAATATTAATCTTGAGGACATAAGCATTCTTTATACAACTGAAAAAACAGAAGAAGACAGAACTTCTTTTGATGAAACTTATAATCAAACTGATGTAAGCGCCGACAAAAACGGTGCCAAATTTTTAAACGGACTTATTGATAACAAATCAACCCTGTGTAAAGAATTAAATATAACGGAAGAACAATATGACGCTTTAGCCTGCATTGCACTAGCACTTTCCAGTCAAGAAACAGGAATGGGACATGAAAAGGGATACGAAAGTGAAAATACAGGCATAGGCGGCGTTGCCAGAAAACTTATGAAAAAAGTACACAGCTGGTTTGGAGGAGGCTCCGCCTCATCCGGTATGACTCAAATGAAAATATATGATTTTCTTAACGGAAATACATTAACAGCCGAAGAAAAAAAGATAATTAAATCGCACGGAATAGAAGCAAAAGGAATTGCGACAAATAATTTGTACGCAAATCCCGATAAAGCTGCTGTCGCAACAATTGTTGTTTTAAATTCTATTGCTTCAAATTATGATGAATACTTAAATACCCTTAAAACTGCTCATGATGAAATTAAAGCAAATCTTCCGGGTAGAAACGATACTGAATTTCTTGCTGAAGGTAACAAAATATTATCTGATATTAGTAACATATACAATAAATCTGATGAAAATAAACAAAAACAGATAAGAGAAACATTTAAGCGTGTATTATTATCAACAAACGGAAGTAAAATCGGAGATAAGGGAGTTGATAAAGAATACAATGAAGAACTGCAATTAAAAGAGCTTAATAAACTTCTAGAGTCAAATTATAAAGTAGAAGATATAAATAAAATCAGATATGTTCTTACAGGTGAAGGACAGGAAATGAGCATTACCGAATACTGCGCATACGGTTGGAATAAAGGTACAACAGGCACCGGAATGCAATTAGACAGAATGCTCGCAGAAAAGATAGGAACAATACTTGCAACTCCCGAAGATTTTGACTATGACCAATTTACCGTAAATGTAAGCACACTTGCGGGGAAATATGCAAATCAATCCGTATCAAACGGATTAGAAGCAATGAATAACGCTCTTGATGATTTGGTATAATCTATTTTCTATTTTTAAATAACCTTTCTGCAATGTGATAATCAACAGGATACGTTATTTTTATATTTTCAATATCACCATTAACAACAAAGACTTTAGCAAGATTGTGCTTAACAATTAATGCGCAATCGTCAGTAAATTCGTTATTATTTTTTGAAAGTTCATGGGCTTTTTTTATAAGAGAAAGCCTAAAACACTGTGGAGTCTGGCTTCTCATTAATTCAGTCCTGTTTAATAATATATCAATGTTATTATCATTTATTTTAAAAATCGTATCCGTTAAAGGAACAGCTACATTAACCGCTTCATGCGTTTTTAAAGCCTCTATACAGTTTGATATTATATTTTGAGAAACAAGCGGTCTTGCACAATCATGAATTAAAACATTTACTTCTTCTTTGCGATTCTCTGCTATTGACATAACACCAAGATATGAACTGTCTTTTCGCTCAATTCCGCCATTTATAATATTTTTAACTTTTTTATAATTATTGTTTTTAATTATATTTTCCGCCTCATTTTTATATTCCGGAGTAATAACTACCGTTATTTCATCTATAAAAGGATTTTGTTCAAAAGCCTCAATTGAATATTCAAGTATTGTTTTACCCATAATTTTTATAAATTGTTTGGGCGTATCTGAGCCGTATCTTTTTCCTTTTCCCGAAGCAAGAATTAATGCGTGTGCTTTCATATTATTTCCTTTTTTATTCATCTAATCCAGTGTCGCACTTTGCCGCCGACTCATCGTCGCCGTACAAGTGCTCACCTTTTAAAGTTGCCACTCCAAAATTTCGCTCACGTTCCTTATCGCGAAATTTTCTCGGACA
>CANQZO010000045.1 GCA_947628355.1 Candidatus Gastranaerophilales bacterium
TTAGGCATATTAATTTTCTTTTTCTTATTAATCGGATTAGGAAAAACTCATTATAATTATGGTCAATTTTGGGTTGTTCATACGGATTTGCACGTAATGTATAATATAATTCTCAGCTGTTTCAATATTACCTTATTAAATTTAATTACAAAATTTAAAATAATAAATGAAAAAATTATAAATATTTTATTTTTAATCATAACAGTTTTTTTTGTTTCTAATATTTATTGCAGCTATAAAAATACATTAAATAAATTTATAAGACCAATACTTGAAAGTGCATATAAAACAGAAAAAATAATAGCATTAGCAAATATAAAAAATAAAACCGCATATATTAATGATGACTCATATAAAGTAGTATGGGGATATTATTGCGAACCTAACGAAAAAGAACATAATAAATTATATAAAAATTCGCCATATATTATGTTTATAAATCAATTTGATTTTATAAAAAAAATTAATGTAAATTATATGTTCACCGACGAAGAAACTGCAGATAAAGCATTTAAAGCTAACGGCGGTATTTTTAGCGATGAAGAACTGAATAATATAAATTTTAATAATTTGATAAATGAAAAGTTTGTCCGAGAAAATAGTTAATTATCTTACTAATCAAGAAATTTTTTATTTAATATAAAATTATCATCTAAAAGTCTGTTAAATTTAATTTTATTCAATTCTTCATCGGAAAATACCATGCCTTCTGCTGTAAATTCTTTTTCAACGATTTCTTTATCGGTAAATATTATTTTTTGTGTTATATTTCCATCGATATTATTTAAAAAAATTATATAAGGGTTATTCGGATAAGTAATATTTTTTTCTTTTGCATTCACATCATAAAATAAATCCCAATTAAACTGATCTTCAAAAATTTGATCATCTAAATATATTGTTTTATTCTTTAGATTTTCCAATCTTATAATTTTTTCTGCTTTATAATGAATTACTCTTAAGGGCTTTAAAAAGTTTTCTAAAACATTATTATAATAAGGTATGTTTTTATAAATATAAAATCCTGAACTTATAATTAAAATGACAAATATTATGTATAAAAAATAATTTTTTAATATTTTATTTTTACAAATCAAACTAAATAAATACAAGTTGAAAGACAATAAAATTAATTCATGCATAGTTTGTATATCCGGATGAAATATCCAAAAAATATTAACTCCATATAAATATTGATATTGTCCTATTCCTATTAATGAAAAGAAAAATAATAATAATCCTAATAAGTAACTTATAACAATATTTAAACCATTTCTTTCATTTGTTTTGATGTACAAAACAATTATTTGAGAAACTAAAAGAATATAACCTATAAAATGATTTATAAACATGGATTTAATATAATCATTAAAAAATATAGGAAATATTTTTAAAATATGTTTAAAATAACTTAGATTGAAAATAATATTAGAACATTTTCTTGTGAAAGCTCCGAATTTAATTAAAAATAATGTACTAATTATGCTTACAATCAGTGTAAGACACAATAAATAAAATCTTTTTTTTGAAATTTTATTAAACAAAGATAAAAAAGTATAAATTAATGTTCCTAATAATACGGTAATACAAGTAAGTTCATTTGATAAACAGCATAAAATTGTTAAAAAGGAAATTACAAAATAATATTTATAATTACATATATTTATTGTTTTTAATAAATAGAAAAATAATAGAAGAAATAAAAAAATCGGCATATTTAATCGAAAAAATCCGTCATAAGTTAACAGCATTAAATTTGATTTTTGGAGTGAATACATAAAAAATGAAATTACAAATAAATAAACAATTACTGGTAATTTATAGATTATATTGTCAGATTTATTTAAAAACATAATTTTTAAAGGAATAAAACAAAAAATAATAATTAAAAAAGATTCTATATAAGAAAAATATTCACTTTTAAAATCACTTGGATGTATATTAAAAATATCGTATGGAATATATTTCCCGAATGTTTTTATAAACATATGTGAAACAGGAAGACCGTTTGAATAGAAATCATTGATAAAAATATTTTTAAAAGATTGACATAATATTTTATCTGTATCATCTGCAAATATAAATGTATAAGATAATAAATAAGAAATTAAAAAAAATAAGATAAAACAAACAATACTAAAGAAAAAATATTAGTTATTTTTAAATTTTTATAATTTAAATTAAAGATTTTCATAATAATTCCTATTATAATAATAATTTAACACAAAGGATAAATATAGTATAATATAAGGCATGAACATAATAGACAAATTAAAAAATGAAGTAATAATATCGGTGCAGGCAATGCCTGATGAGCCTTTATATGAAGAAGCCGTATTAACAGCTATGATGAAATCCGTAATAAACGGCGGCGCAAAGGGATTAAGGCTTGCGGGTGCAAGGGATGTTAATAATGCAAAAAAACTTTTTGATGTGCCTGTTATAGGTTTAACTAAGCCCGACAAACTGCCTGAAAACTGGAAAGAGATTGTTTATATAACTCCGACTTTAAAAGAAGTTGATGAGTTAATAAAAGCAAATGCCGATATTATAGCAACTGACGCAACGCAAAGACCAAGACCGAAAGAAAGTTTAGAGGAAATTCTTAAATATATAAAAAGTCATAATAAACTTGCTATGGCTGATATATCAACATTTGATGAGGGGATAAAGGCGCGGGAACTTGGGTTTGATATTATATCAACAACGCTGTCGGGGTATACTCAAAATTCGCCGATGGTGAGTAATACTCCCGATTTTGAATTGCTTTCAAAACTGACAAAATTACTTGATTGCCCCGTAATACTTGAGGGCAGAATATGGGAGCCTATGGAAGTTGATATGGCTTTTGCTCTTGGTGCGTACAGCGTAGTCATAGGTTCTGCGGTAACTCGTCCGCAGTTAATAACCAAAAGATTTTGTGAGAGGAATATATGAAAAAAATACTTGCAATAGATGCGGGCGGAACAAAATTAACCTGTGCCGTTATTAACGAAAACGGTGAAATAATAAGTGATGTGGAAAAATATTCTACACCCAAAAATATTGATGAATTGGTAAAACTTTTTAAAGAAATAATTAATAAGTATGAAGATAGTATAGATATGACAGCTTTTGCGACGGCAGGTGCGGTAAATATTGATAATACAAAGGTGGATTCATCAACACCGAATATGCCAAAAGGTTATAATCAATTGGACTTTTCATCATTAAGTAAAAAAAGAGTATTTGTAGAAAACGATGCAAATTGTGCTGCGTGGGCAGAGTATAAAATCGGAGCGGCAAAAGGCGAAAAAAATACCATAACAATAACACTCGGCACGGGAGTCGGGGGAGGATTTATTGTTGACGGAAAACTATTGAGGGGAAAATCGGGCCGTGCAGGTGAAGTCGGCAGTATGAAAATAAACGGCAAAGGCAGGGTTTGCACGTGCGGAAGAAAGAATTGTTTTGAAAGTTATGCTTCAGGAACGGGGCTTAAAATGACGGCGGAAGAAGTTGCACAATCGGATGAAGTTTTTAAAAAAAGTATTTTAAACTCTAAAAACCCTAAAGATATTACAACTTATGATATTATTGACGGAGTAAATAAAGGTGATTTATACTCCTTAAAAGTATTTAATATTTGGAAACAGGACTTAATAACAGGTTTAATCAATATCGTTAATATTTTTGATACAGAAAGCATAGTAATATCAGGCGGTATGGGCAAATTTATCAATACCGACGAGATTGAAACACTTGTAAATAATGAAACAGTAGTATCACCCGTAAAAATAAAACTTGCAAAAGCAGGTAATTATTCGGGCATGATAGGTGCAGCTTTATTAGCCTGCCAAAAATAAATATTTGATGTATAATTTTACCAGAAGTATTGAGGTTTGGATGAAAATAATTTTAAATATATTTTGTTGGATTTTAACGGTATTTTGCTGCTGGTTTCCTTTTGCATATTACCATAGCAATTTAGATAAAAAAGAAATAAAAATAAGTCATATATTGACTGATACGAAAGAACAAATAAAGAATGTACAAAATCTGATAAAAGACGGCAAATCATTTGAGCAAATGGCTCAAGAGTATTCAAAAGACGATACTAAGAATGATAAAGGGAATATAGGTTATCAAACACGAGGCAATTTAGTTGAGGAATTTGAAAGTGCCGCATTTAATTTGGATTTAAACAAAGTATCCGCCCCCGTTAAAACCGAATACGGCTGGCATTTAATAAAGGTATATGATATAAAGTATTTTTCCGATAAGGAAAATTTCGGAAAAAAATATTTTATATACTAAAAATCATGTTTTATATATAATTAAAACAGTAAATGAAAAAAGGAATATGTTATGACAAGAAATCAACTCCCTGAGGGTGTAGGAAAAAAGATAGTTGAAGCATTAAAAAGGCAAGCGGAAGCTGATATCAGCCCGATAGAAGAAATGCCTGCCGCAGTAGGTAATAATCTTCCTTTATCTGAGGAAAAAGATACCAATGAAATGAACTATGAAACAGCAGTTGAAAATAATGATGACATTATCATAGAAGAAACAGAAGAAACTGCAAATGTGCAAGATGAAGATATTATTAATCAGCCGTTGTTTGAAATTCCGGAACAAGAACAGGAAACCCAAGCTGGCATATCCGCTCCGCAAATAAATAAAAGCGAGCCTGTATATTATACAAAGACTCCTTTAACAAAAGAAAGACTTGAAAAAACAGTAATGGAAGCAGCATCACAAGTAAGCATGCCTGCAAATGTTGCAACATTAAGAAAATTAATAATGGGACTTCCTGCAGGTGTTACAAAACAAACAGGAGCTCAAATTATAAAGCAGACATTTGAAGCAATGGGCATGCCGATGAGCAATGTATTGAAAGAAGCTCAAATGTTCCAAGAGGAATTGAACAGTTCTACAAGAGAATACATGATTAAAATTCAAGAGTATAAAACTCAAATTATGCAGTTAGAAAAATCTGTACAGGATTATCAACAGCACATTTCTCAAGTAAATGATTTAATCAGTTTATTTCTTTCTTCGGAAAGATAGTTAAACTTTATTGTTAACTCCGTAACCGAATAAAGCAAAGTCATATTTTACGGGGTCTGAACGGTCAAAAGATTTTAAATTTTCAGTAAGTTCGATAACGCTTTCATAGGCATTATCGTTTCTTTTTAATAGCCCCAATAATCTTCCGATTTTAGCGCTGTGAGTATCTAAAGGAATTAACAGTTCCGATTTGGGAATAAAATTCCAAATACCAATATCAACACACCCTGTGCGGATAAACCACCTTAAAAGCATATTCATGCGCTTTAATGCACTTTTTTTCGCGGGGTTTGGCAATAAGTGATAAAAGCCTTTTGTTACTTTATTTTCATTAACTCTTGCATAAAAGTAGTCAACTACACCTTGAAACATATTCCAAACATCATTGTTTTGCGAGTAAGAATATTTAAAAAGGCTCTCAAGAGTTTCTTTTTCGGAATATAAGATATTTAAAATTCTTAAAACTTCAATTAAATCACAATCTTTGGAAAATCTGTAATCGCAGTTTTTTATGTTATTTTCTTTGTAATTAAATGATTGTATAAACTCAAAAGGCTTATTGTTCATAAGGTTAAATATGTAATTTAACTTTGAAATAAACACTTCACGCTTGCCGTAAGCAAACATGGAAGCAATAAACCCTGCTATTTCAATATCGTTTTTATCTTTAAATCGGTGAACGAATTGAACGGGATCATCTTTTATAAAGTCAATGGTTTCATATTGTTTTACGTAATTATCAAGCTGTGTTTTAAGCATTTCTCAGTCTTTCAAAATAGTCTTTTAACAGTTTAGAGCATTCTTCTTCCATAATCCCGCCTTTAACTTCGGCATTGTAATCCATAATTTTACGCATGTCCGATTTAGAGCCGAAAGCTCCGTTTAAGATGTCATAAGCTCCAAAATAAATTTTATTAATTCTTGCCTGCAGTATTGCGCTTGCGCACATCGGGCATGGTTCAAGCGTAACATATATTTCGCAGTCATTTAACCGCCAGTTTTTAAGTTTTTTGCAGGCATTTTGAAGCGCAATAATTTCCGCATGGCAGATAACATTTTTATTTTTTTCGCGCTCATTTACCGCTTTTGCAATAATTTTATCATCTTTAACTATAACAGCACCAATAGGAATATCTTTTCCCGAAGTTTTTGCAATATCAAGCGCTTTTTGCATAAATTCAATTTTCATTTTGAACCTCTTTGAATAACGGTAAAACTATTTTAACGGAAAAAATGTTGTCTTGAGTGGATTTTAAATGAACGCTTCCGCCCATAGCTTCTATTAATCCTTTTACAATATACAGTCCTAGCCCTGTACCTCTTGTCGTTCTTGTTGTTTTATCATCTAATCTTATAAATTTATCAAAAAGAGTATGCAAAGTTTGCTTATCAATATAATCAGCTTGATTTGATACTTTTATAGTTGCTTTATCATTATCATATTTAGCGTCAATCACTATTGGAGTATCTGTGTATGCATATTTGTTGGCATTTCCTAAAAGATTTATTATTACCTGCTCTAAACGGTCTTTATCGGCATAGATATCGGGGAAATCACTTGTAATGTTGTTTTCGATTTCCCGATTTTCAATATTTTTAACCGAATAAATTGAGTTTTCAATGGCATTTAAAAGATTAACGCGTTCAAAGTTTATATTGAGTTTAGCGCCCTCAATATCGGGAATAACAAGTAAATCTTCAATCATACGCGATAACCGCTCGGATTGCTGCTTAATAATCAATAATGATTTATGTTTTGTTTCATCATCAATTTCAATATCCGTTCTTAACAGTCTTGAAGTATAGCCTCTAATACTTGTTAAGGGGGTTCTTAATTCGTGGCTTACCGTATCAACAAGGTTAGAGCGGAAACTGTCGAGCAATTTAAGTTCTTTATTCTTTTCCTTTAATTGCTTATAGGAAGCATTAATTTCATCAATCATACCGTTAAATTCTTCCGCAAGGAAAATAATTTCTCTCGGCGTAAATATATTGGTTAAAGGCGTAATTGGCTTTTTATAATTACCTCTTGATACTGCTATAATTCCTTTAAACAGTTGTCTTATATTGAAATATAAGTAATAACTGTATAACAGAGTTAAAAATAAAGTAACGGCGGCGGCAACGAGAAATGCCGCAAGAATTTTCAATCTTGCTTTATTAATGGTTGATTTAGTAAGTTCTTTTGTTGTATTAACAATAACGATTAAGCCTAAATCATCCATTTTTAAGTAAACTCTGGGCTGGTTTTTAATTGTTTCAAACCTTGTAACAATATTATTAACAAGGTTAACAGGCAATTGCTTAATACTTTTTTGAAAATCCGTTTCATCATAATTGTGCGAAAATACAAGTTTGCCTGATTTATCAACAATATAAACACGTCTGCTTTTTTCATCTTCAATGTTGGAAAAAATATTATCCTTAATAAGTTTAGTGTTAATTTCAGCTTTTAAATATTTATCGTCATGGATTTTTTCGCTAATCCATAATTGTTCTGTATCAGAGTTATATAAAACATTGTCTTCAGTATCAAAATCGGGATTTTCAGAGGGTCTTATGATTTCAAAATCCTTAAAAACTTCACTGTTTATGGCAAGATTTTTTAAATAAAGATTTTTTTGATTATCATTCGGCATATATTTAAGCGAAATAACAATTTCATCAAGCCTGTGATTATCGGCGCTTAGAACTGATGATATATTATTTTCAATAATCTTTGCAATGATTTGGGCGCTGTAGCCGAGCTCTTGCCTTAGTGAATGCTGGCTGACATTGTTTATAATAAACCATGAAATAACGGAGGGGACTAATACCCCTATTAAAGAAATAATAATAATTTGTTCAACAATTTTAAGCCGTTTAAAGCGCATTGTTAAAGTTATTCCTCCATATCGCCCAACGGAGTAAGTTTATATCCGACATTTGTTACTGTGTGAAGATACTGCGGAATTTTAGGATTTTCTTCTATTTTCTGTCTTAATCCGCCCACATGAACTCTTAACATTCTTACATCGTCATCGGAGTTATATCCCCAAACTTCATCAAGCAAAACTGCAAGTGTAACGGCATTATTAAAATGCTGCATAAGGCAGTATAATATTTCAAATTCCGTGGGGGTGAGTTTTATTCGTTTGGATTTAATTTCGGTTTCCAATGAGTCGGGAAAAAGCTCAATATCGCCGAGTTTTAAAATTTCCTGTGCGCTTTCGCCTGCCGGTTTAGCATTTGGGCTTCTTCTGACCAAGGCGCGGACTCTGAGCAATACCTCCTGTATATCAAAAGGTTTAACAATATAATCATCGGCACCCATATCAAAGCCTTGAGTTTTATCCGTAATTGTACCTTTTGCCGTGAGCATTAAAATCGGAACTTCGCTTTTTGTTCTGCGAATATTTTTACACACATCAAAGCCGTTCATTTTTGGCATCATAACATCGAGCAAAATTAAATCATAATTGCCTGTCAATGCTTTTTGCAATGCTTCTTCACCGTCTTTTGCGCTGTCAACCTCATATCCGCTGTGCGACAGGTCAAATTCAAGCAATTCTCTGATTTCATTATCATCATCAGCAATTAAAAGTCTTTGCAATGCTTTTGCCCTCCGATTAAATTTATTATTACATATTATAAGTTTTTCTTCAATTAATGATATGATATTTTTATGAAAAAACTCGGATATATTATATTAATTTTAGGTGCAATATCAATGCTTTTGCCCTTTATATATATGTTAAGTTTATCCTTTATGACTGATAGCCAAATTTTCAGCGCTAATGCAATAGCAATGCCATCTCCTTTTACTTTTGATAATTATAAATATGTAGTAAAATCATCTGATATTTTAAGATATTTTTATAACAGCATGTTTGTTGCAATTGCAACGACAATCGGGCAGACTTTAATTTCTGCCATGGCAGGTTATGCTTTTGCCAGATTTAATTTTAAATATAAGGAAGTTTTATTTGTTTTAGTGCTTGTTTCAATGATGATACCTCCGCAGGTAAATATAGTTCCGTTGTTTTTTATTATGAAGCAGTTTCACTGGATAGATACATATTGGGCTTTAATTGTACCGGGGCTTTTTGGCGGGTTTGGAGTATTTATGATGAGACAGTGGTTTAAATCCATGCCCGATGATATGGAGTCATCGGCAAAAATAGACGGATGTAATACTTGGCAGATATTTTATAAAATAGCTCTGCCTTTAGCTTTGCCTGCACTGGCAACACTTGCCATATTTACCTTTATAACGACATGGAACAGTTTTATGTGGCCGTTAATCGTAACAAATTCAGACGTAATGCGGACTCTGCCTTTAGGGTTGGCAAATTTTAAGGGCAGTTTCAGAGAAGTAACCGACTGGGGCGCACTTACCGCTTACTCTGCAATATGCTGTATTCCTGTTATCGGAGTATTCCTGCTTGGCAGAAAATACTTTATCAATGATATTTTATCGGGCGGAATTAAAGAATAAATCTTTCTTAAAATCAGCTGTTATAAACCTATGATAAGAATTAACCCTCTCCCTCATCTTTATTCGGATTAAATATTTTGAGTTCATCAATATGCCGAATTGTTTTAAATAATATGGGTACGTTGCAAGTTGTGAAAAGGCAGGTAATTCAATTAACAAAAAATATAATATATGCTAAAATTGCCTTGTGAAAAAATTAAAAAAACTTATAAACAAAATACTTACAACTGTTGTAATTGTTATAATCTCTGCGTTTGTATATTTGTCAACAAATTCTTTTAATGAAGATTATCAGCCGAAAGATAAATATAAAGAGGCGGATTATGTCAGGGAGTATTGTTCGGGCGAAATTGAACATGTGCTTCAAGACAGAACAAGAGTTGATTGTTTAACTGATGAATACGCAATAGAGTTTGATTATGCAAAAAAGTGGGCGGAGAGTATAGGGCAATCACTGTATTATGCTAAAATGACAGGAAAAAAGCCCGCCGTAGCAATTATTATGACATCAATTAAAGATGAAAAATATATAGAGCGTATAAAGAAAACCGACGAAAATATTACTATTTTTGAAATAAAATCAAAAGATTTCGTCAATTAAATCAGGACAAAAATATTTTTTTTGTGTTTTATATGAATGTTTATATTACAATGTAAGCATAACACAGACGATATTAGGAAACATTAATAATGGATAACACGAATATAAGAAACGTGGCAATAATTGCGCACGTAGACCACGGTAAAACAACGCTTGTTGACAGTATTTTAAAGCAAACAGGCGTATTTAGGGATAATCAGCAGGTGCAAGAGCGAGTTCTTGACTCAAACGATTTAGAGCGTGAAAGAGGAATAACAATTCTTTCAAAAAATGTGTCAGTACATTATAAAGGCTACAAAATAAATATAGTTGATACCCCCGGGCACGCGGATTTCGGCGGTGAAGTTGAACGCGTTTTAGGTATGGTTGACGGCGCACTTTTGATTGTTGACGCGGCAGAAGGCCCTATGCCTCAAACAAGATTTGTTCTTTCTAAGGCGCTTGAATTAGGCATAAAAATTATTGTTGTTATTAATAAAATAGACAAAACAGGTGCAAACCCAGATGGTGCTGTGGATAAAGTCTTTGATTTGTTCACCGAGTTAACCGATAATGAAGAATTAATTGACTTTCCATACGTCTATGCAAACGGTCTGGCAGGGTTTGCTAAGAAAAATATGGAGGATGACTCTAAAACTCTTGAGCCATTACTTGATTTAATAATTGAAAAAATAAAACATCCGACGGGAGATAAAAACAAAACTCTTCAATTCCA
>CANQZO010000046.1 GCA_947628355.1 Candidatus Gastranaerophilales bacterium
TCGTTAAGGCTCATTAAAAAATTATATTCAAAAACGGCACTGCCGTCAGTTCTTAAACGAGGCGAATAATTTTGAGCCCCGCCACGCCCAAAAAGTTTCCAATCCAAACCGCCGTGGATTAAGGAGTTTAGCCAAGAGACAGGACTCAAATCCCCCTTTAAACCACTATGGTTTAAAGGATTTAGCCAAGAATTAAGACTCGAATCCCCCCCCCCGTGAGTTTTGGCGATTTGAATAATTCTGAAAACATGCGTGAAAACTTGCTCATAGCTATATTATATATCGCAAAATTTTATTTTGCAAGATAATCTGCTAACGGAGTTTCTATCATTCCGTTTAATGATTTGTCCGTCTGTTTTAATTTGTTTGAAACCGCATTTATTTCATCTGTCCACTGAAAATATTTGTTAACAAAATCTTTACCCTTTTTAAAGTCCTGCGACAGTTGAACTTCAACAATTTCAGTCAGCATTTTCATTGCAGTTTTTGTCATTTTTTCAATATCTATACTGATTATTCCGTCATTGCTTACTGTTATTGCTTTTTCGTTGATGAAAAAGTATGCCTGCATTACTGTGCGGACTCTGTGCGCTTGCGATAATTCGGGTTTCGCCTTTAAAAAGCAGTTAGCTCCAAAGGTTACAAGTATTTGTTTCTTTTCTTCTTCCGTATATACTCCGGCTTCCGTCAAACAATCTAACAGCGCCAATGAACCCATATCAGCTTTGTTTTCTTCAATAATATTTTTGTATTTCCCGAGTGCCTCAGTCCCCGATTTTGGTCCTAATGAATGCACATTCTCATGCCCGATAGTAAACCAGTGGTCAGCTTCTGGGTTGTAATATTTATGTAATTCGGGGTTTAATGTTGCATTTAGTCTTTTTTTTCTGCGTTCTATTGCTTCGGGGGAATTACTTGTTCTTACTTGTCTGTGATATATATTTCTTCTGCCTCCGCCAATTGTTAATGATAATTTATCGTTATTAGGCAGATTTTGCGCAATGGTAATTCCGCCCCTGTATGAACCCTCGTCACCTCTAAGTGATACTATATCAACATCAGCCATTGTCTGAAGATTATCTTCATCAGAGGATATATTTTGTTCATATTTGTCTTTTAACGGCATATTTTCCGCCATTAAAGGCAGGTATTTTTTTACCTTTAATAAATCTTGAGTCCCTTTTTGATTTACTATCCCTACTCTTATACCTATTGAGTCTTTTGATATCGGAGTTATATTGTTTTCTTCAAGCAGATTTTTTAGTTCTTCATCCTCCATAACGCTTCCTGTTAAAAGGTCGGCGTATTGCTCGCGCGAAATTGTGAATTCAAGCGGAGTATCCTGTAATGCAGCCCATTTTTTATCGGCATAAGCGTCAAGCATAGGGTCATTTTCTCTTAATGCCTTAGCCTGCAAGTTTAAATATTCGTTAAAATCTTTATTGGTTGATGTTTTTGAGGCTTGCTCCAGCTCATCTGCTATTTTATTAAATTCTTCCTTAAATTCTTCAGTATAGTCTAACGCTTTTAATTTACTGCCGTTTCTTTTTACTATTGTTCTTTGATTTAATATTTTTTGGACTTCTTCTTTTTCACCGTCTTTCAGCATTTCTTTTAAAATATTATGCAGTTCGTTTTTTGAAAGGTCAGCGGGGTAAAATGCTTTGCCGTCACTTTCTTTTGCCCCTTTTAACAGTATAACCTGTTTGGACTCCGAGTCTATTCCTATTATGCCTAATTGTGCATTAAATAATATTTTTGTAAGTTCTGCCTGCTTATTTCCCTTTTTTATTTCTTCATCAAGGTAATCTCTAAACGGCAGATTTAATTCGTTATCCTGCTTCATATATATAATATTTGCAAGATTTGCTGCTTTTACAAGATGAGCAAGTGCTTTTTTGTCACCATCATTTAATGAGGTGTATTCAACCGCGTCTTCCTTTAACATGGGCTTTCTTATTAAATAATCTTTATCGGTTCTTTTTTCAAGTTCTTCTATAGATAAATTAAGCTCAAATTGCATAGTTTGCCCCTCCCTGATATTAAAATAATAAATTTATTGTGTGTAACTGTCAAGAAGTACAGTGTCGGGCATTTCATAGTATTTGCAATTAAGACAGCGTTTTTGAGCATAATATTTTCCGCTTTCACCATGAAATCTTGATGAATAGTTGGAAATAATTTGAGACGGATTATCTGATTGTTTTATACAGAATGTATTTGCTTTAATTCCGTTTTCGGGTAATTTTATTTCAATAAAATCATTTCCCGTATAATAAACAGCTACAGCTCTTTTAACCTCGTTAAAGTAGTCGCTTACATAGTTATTTGTCCAATATATGTTGTTTATTGAAGGACTTCTTAATGTTTTTATTATCCCCGCCAATTCGGGTATGTTCGGAAGTCTGCCTCCGTTTGCCATACAGTATGCGTTCTTTTCATTTATAGTTTTTAATGCGGGTGTTGTGTTAATAAGCTCAAATGACGGCGAACAAAAACTTTGACGCCATATTTCTCTCTGGTTTTGTAGTGATATATCTTTATATTCAGTAAACGGGAAATTACATAATCTGATGTTGTGAATATCATATTTTACTTTTGAATCCAGCATATTCTCAGATGATTCATAGTAAGGATTTGCTTTTTGCAGTGAATTATAACTGTATCCTTTATTTAACAACTCATCAAAAATACTTCTCGGTACATGTTTTATACTGAAATTAACGAAAGAAGATTCTTTTTTCAAAGTAGTATTAATATTATCTTGAGTTTGAATTTGCTGTATACTTGGGAAATTTTCTTTTATTATTTTAGGCGGAAATTCAAACGGCAGTTTGTTATTATTGTTTTGTGTTTTATTGTAATTTGCGGGCGGGAATTTATGAAAATAATTTTGTTTTATAACGTATTTATAAGTATCTGAACTTGTTACGCAATAAAGAGAAGGGTTTATTCCTTTCGGCTTCATAATTATTTCGTATGACATATTTTTAAAATGAAGCACAAGCGGGTGTCTGCCTGCTTTATCACTTGTCCAGTAGTATTGCTCACCGAATGTGTCAAATCTGTTAAATATAATATTATAAATTTCAAGGTGGGTAGGAATTCTTGCATTCATTGAACGGCAGAAGTCCTCTGCTTCAAGATAACCGCTAAATCTAAATCCGTCAGCGGTATAATATAAAGGCAATGTCATTTTTTGATTTTTAAGAATTCTAACTCTTTCGGGGAGCAAATTTGTGTATTTTAAATAGTTTCTTGAATATTCAATTGGCAGCTTCTTTGCTCTGTATCTGTCTTTTATAATATAATTGTCGGCTATTCCTACAATAAATTTATAAAGAAGATATATTAATATACAAATAATAACTGAAAGTATTATTATGTCTGTTTTTCTCTTTTGTTTATTTTCATCCATTGCGGGAATGATAAATGCGGGAGATATTAAAAACATGTAGATAATTAAAAGCAGTGTAGGAAGCATCATGCTTATTGTGCTGATGAAAAAACTTGAAATAAATGTAATATTAACTGCTTCTTGATTAGTCATTCCGATAATTATTACATTTGAAAGGAATATGAGCGCACAACAGGCTGATATTAAAACTATTGTCAGCGGATAATTAATATAAAAAAGTTCTTTTTTTAATTCAAGCCAATATTTATCATATAATTCGGATATTGCTATTCTGTATACCGCAAAGGTTAAGCAGTTAATAAAAATACTGAATATTATAAATAATTCTTTATTCGCAGCAGATACGGTATATGAAATAAGATTTAGTATTAATATTACAACGGTGAATATTATATTTGTATTCAAAAGAATACTTGTTTTATTTTTTTTCATACTTTTTTTATTTTGCATAATCTTATTGTATAATTAAAATGATGAATAGTGAAAGGTTTGAATGTGGAAATTATACAAAAATCAACATTAAATGAATTAGCAAAAGAAGTCTTTAAAATAGAGGCTGATTCGATAATGAAACTGCAAAACAGGATAAATGATAATCTTGAAGAAGCCGTAGAAAAAATAATAAGCTCAAAGGGCAGAGTTATTGTTACGGGAATGGGAAAATCGGGCTTGATAGGAAGAAAAATTGCCGCAACACTTTCATCCACCGGAACACCTGCTTATTTTTTGCACCCTGCCGAAAGTACGCATGGAGACTCGGGTATAATTACACGCGAGGATGTTGTGATTGCAATATCTAACAGCGGAGAAACTACGGAATTGTTAAATTTGCTTCCGCTTATAAAACGATTTGAAGTTCCTCTTATTGTTTTAGCGGGGAATAAAAATTCGACACTCGGAAAATGCGCGGATATATATTTTGATATTTCCGTGGAAAAAGAAGCATGCCCGCTTGGGAAAGCTCCTACGGCAAGTACAACGGCAACGCTTGCAATGGGTGATGCGCTTGCTGTATGTTTATTAAAACAAAGGGGATTTTCAACAGAGGATTTCCTTTTATATCATCCCTCAGGTGCTTTAGGAAAAGGTATTTTGTATATGATTAAAGATTTAATGTTAAAAGATAAAGCACTTCTTCCCATTGCTCATGAAAATGATACATTTATAGAAACAGTTGACATGATTTCAAAAAAGAAGCTGGGCTGTGCTTTGGTGGTTAATGATAAAAATGAATTAACAGGGTTAATTACTG
Source organism: Candidatus Gastranaerophilales bacterium (assembly GCA_947628355.1). Classification (GTDB taxonomy): domain Bacteria; phylum Cyanobacteriota; class Vampirovibrionia; order Gastranaerophilales; family Gastranaerophilaceae; genus Avigastranaerophilus. The sequence continues at coordinate 4,671 of CANQZO010000046.1, forward strand.
ACGGAGATATAAGAAGAATATTGTTAAGATATCCCGATGTTTCAATTCTTTCCACAAAAACGGTTATGACCAAAAATCCGAAAACAATATCGGCAAACGATATGGCGGCAAAAGCACTTGCATTAATGGAAAAACACTCTATTACTTCTCTTGCCGTTTGCGATGAAAATAATTCTCCGATAGGTTTAATACACATTCATGATTTGTTAAAAGCGGGAGTTGCCTAATGTATAGCGAAGATTTAATTAAAAGAGCTTCAAAAATAAAACTTGCCGCATTTGATATAGACGGAGTTATGACTGACGGAAGTCTTACTTTTGATGAAAACGGAGTTGAGTATAAAACATTTAACGCTAAAGACGGTCAAGGTATTGTAATGATTACAAAAGCAGGCATTATTACCGCTATAATTACCGCAAGAGATAACGGAACCGTTAAGCACCGTTTTGAAACTCTCGGTATGACAAAATTATATATGGGACAGAAAAATAAAATTAAAGCAATGCGCGAATTGCTGCAGGAATACAATATTGACCTCAGTGAAGCTGCATATATGGGAGATGATTTGCCCGATTTGTGCATATTAAATGAAGTCGGACTGGCATGCTGCCCTAATGACGCAGTAGAAGAAGTTAAAAAGGTTTGCCATTTTATATCTTCCAAAGACGGAGGCAGAGGCGCAGTCAGAGAACTTACCGATTTAATTTTTAAAACTCAGAATTTATCTGTTTAAATCAAATAATATTTTTGCCCCAATAAGTGTTAAATCGGGATTAATGTAATCAAATTTACGTCTTAAAAATTCGCTTATTACATTCGAATATCCGCCTGTTGCAATAATAACGGCTTTTTGACCAAGTTCACGCTCGCATTCAAAGATTAATCCGTCTATCATTGCGGCATGACCTCTTACAATTCCCGATAACATGGCATCAACGGTATTTCTTCCGATTGCATTTTTAGGCGATTCAATAAATAAATTGGGCAGTTTTGAAGTTTTTGAGCTTAACGCTTCCGCTTGAATTTTCATACCTGCCGTAATAATTCCGCCTATAAATTCATTTTTTTCATTAACAATATCAAATGAAGTTGCCGTTCCAAAGTCTACTACAATGGCAGGGGTTGAATATAACTGTGCCGCTGCACAGGCATTTGCTATTCTGTCTGCACCGACTTGATTGGGAGTGTCCGTTTTTATTTCGATATTTGTATTTATTTTATGCGTAATTATTAATGAGTCTATATTAAGATATTTTTTTAGCGCTTTTTCGATTCTTTCGGTTAATTGAACAACTACACTCGATATAACGGCATTTTTTACCTCTTTTTCAAGATTGTTTTCTCTCAGCAGATTTTTTAAAAAAACTCCGTATTCATCTTCTGTTCTTGAAAGAACGGTTGATAACCGCCATACATGAACAAGCTCATTATTATTAAATACCCCTAAAGTTATATTAGTGTTTCCTATATCTATTGCAATCAGCATAATTTCCTCTTTATATAATTCTACCAAAAACAAATTTTATGTTACAATCGTAAATAACAACCACGGTAGGAGTTGAATTCATGATAGATTTTTTAATTCAAAGTTTTCAAATTAAGTCAATGAGCTTGTGGGAGGCAGGTATGCTGATATGCTTCGGGGCAAGCTGGCCGTTTGCGGTAAAAAAAACATATAAAACAAAATCCGTAAAAGGAAAAAGCAGACTTTTCCTTTCTTTAATAATTATAGGTTATATTTTCGGAATAATTAATAAAATCATCAATTCCGTGGATTTTGTTTTATGGCTTTATGTAATAAACTTGATACTGGTGGGAAGTGATTTATTCCTTTGCCTCATATACAGAAACAGAAAAGAGAATATTTAATATGAAACTGATAAGTAAAAAATTTGTTAATATACTTGGAATAACGGCATTTCTGATATTAAACGTAAATATTGCAAATGCCATAACTCCCGTATCTTCAAATGCTGATCAAGTAAAACTTGAGTCTGCGGAAGCGCGAATTCCCGCTAAAGAAATGAATATTATAAACAGAGTCAATTTGAAGAATAAATTGAAACGTACTCCCGAAGCTCAAATTAAGAATTTTATTAAAAAATATAATAAATATTCCGAGTCAAATAAACTTGATAAGCTAAAAAATATGTATTCCGATTCTTATGTAAATAATGACGGCTTCGATAAAGAAACATTGTTTAAATTAATACAAGAAGCAGCAGATTTATATAAAGATTTAAAATATACATCTGATATTCAAGACATAAAAGTATCAGGAACAAATGCAACCGTAAAAGTGCATGAAAAAGCACAGGGCGAAACGCTAAAGGTTGTGGAAAGATTTAATGATACGGGACTTATAACTTCAGAACTGAATTATACAAATTATTTGAGAAAAGAAGACGGCAAATGGAAAATACTTGCAAGCGATATAACTTCGGAAAAAGTCACATTACAGTACGGAGAGGCAAAAAAAGCCGACTTTGAGATATCGGCTCCCGAATATATCGGAGCGGGAAAAGATTATGAAGTTTCCGTAAAGGCTAATATTAATGCACCAAGTGCTGTTGAACAGGCAAAAAGCATTGATAAAGAATCTAAAGGTGAAGATAATGAGGTATTGCTTGAAACAGTTTCACCCGACGGTGTATTTATGTTCGGTTCTATTACAAACGAGAAAATAACATATCCGCAAGATCACGGAGAAGATGTATTAAGAGGCTTAAAATCTAACGAACTTGCAAGAATAATTACGTCAAATACAGATAATTGTAATGAATATGCAACGGCTTCGTTAGGTATAACAAGAGCGCACGTTGACCCTGCTTCGGTTGTGATTGACATGACCGGTATGGCAATATTAATGACAAGAGTAAATGTATTAACTATTAAAGATATAGCAAAAAATGAAAAGGAGTCAAAAAATGACAAAAATTCAGCGAAATGAATCAAAAGCATTGGTTGATATGGGTGCTATAATAAAATATGTGCTGCTTACAGTATTGTTTTCAGTGGCAATTTTCGGTGTAAGAGAAATTGTATTGTATTCATTGACTTTATCACCTACAAAACAAGTAGGTAACGGGTTTTTGACACTCTATGAAATCCATAATACGGGTGCGGCTTTTAATCTTTTTGCAGGTCATAACGAAATATTAATTTCAGCTTCATTTTTTGCAGTTGCAATAATAGCATTTTCACTGTTAATACTCTCAACAAGGCTTTCTCATACGGCAATATCGGGGATGTCATTATTAAGTGCAGGCATATTAATGAATATGTTTGAGCGTATTTCCCACGGTTATGTAATTGACTACATTTTCTGTAATTTCGCGCCCGGTTTTCCGATGTTTAATATCGCAGATGTAATGATAGTATTTGGTGCGCTCGGAATTGTTATGTCGTTATTTTCAAAAAACAGGTCATAAAATAAATGTCTAAAAAATATGTTTTTAGTGTCCAATCTGTAAGTGAACCTTTAAGACTGGACACTTTTTTATCAAAGCAGGATATATTTTCATCGCGTTCTCAAGTGCAAAATATTATTAAAAAAAATCAGGTATATGTTAACGGAAAAACGCAAAAAGGCTCTTACTCGGTAAAAGAAGAAGATTTAATTGAAGTTGAATTAAGCGATGAATTTAATGTTATAATTCCTCCGGAAAATATTAAAATTGATATAGTTTGGGAGGATGACGATATATTGGTTGTAAATAAACCGAAATTAATGCTGACTCACCCTACGGTAAAAGAAACAACGGGAACTCTTGTAAATGCTTTGTTATATAAATACGGATATGAAGGGTTATCTGATATTAACGGAGTAATGCGTCCCGGGATTGTTCATCGCCTTGACAGAAATACCTCGGGGCTTTTAATGGTAGCAAAAAATAATAAGGCTCATCGGCATTTGGCTGAGCAGATAAAAATAAAATCCGCCCGCAGAAATTATTTGGCAATAGTACACGGAAACTTTGAAAATCAAACGGGAACAATTAATTTACCTATTGGAAGAAATCCTAATCATCCAGAAAAAATGGCGGTTGAAGAAAACGGCAAACCTTCTGTTACTCATTATAAAATTATTGAGCAGTTTAAAGGTTATTCTTATCTTGAGCTTGAGCTTGAAACAGGCAGAACTCATCAAATAAGAGTACATTTAAGCTATACAGGTCATCCTATTGTAAATGACAGCTTGTATAATCCGAACTTATTAAAGGTAAAAACTCAAGAGCAGGTGCTTCAAGCGTATAAGCTCAAATTTACCGCATTAAAAAATGATGATATAATTAATCTTGAAATATCTCCCGATGAAGATATTGAAAAAGTCTTAAAATACTTAAGGAGCAATTACAGATGAAAAGTAAAGTTTTAATGGTTATAGAATTAATAATCTTTTGCGGATTTATATATATTTTAGTTGTAAATTATCTTGCAAAAACAACCGCAGGATTTAATGCCGCTTTAGGTGACGGCGGTTATGTTGTTTTAAGCACTTTTTTTGTTTTGTTACTGGGATATGTACTGGGACTATTGTCAGGAATACTTAATACTGCAGCGGTAAGCTCTAAATATAAAGAACAGCTTGAGTTCTACGCAAGAAAAAATGAAAAACTCGCTCAGCAGAATGAAATAGATACTGACGACCGAGAGGCACTGCAAAGGAAAATAGCTTCGCTTGAAATTGCTTTGAAAAACGCTTTAAATAATAAATAGTTATAATTTTATTAATATTGAAATAATATTATATATTTTCTTCAATTTTGCTTTTGAGCACTGCTTAAGAAGTAGTGTAATATTTTTAATAATTTCTTCGTTATCTTTATTCTCGTTAATCATAAAAAGTTCAACGGGGGTAATTTTAAATGCTTTGCAGATATTATCAATAGTAACGGCATTGGGCTGATATCTATTTCTTTCAATATTGGAAAGACCTTGCAGACTCATCCCGATTTTTTCTGCAAATGCCTCTTGAGTCAACCCGTTTATTTGCCTTAATTTTTTTATGCTTGAATTTAAAATTTTTTGATAGTCCATTCTAATAATTTATAATATATAGTCATTTAGTTTAATAAACTAAATAGAGAATAACATGGCTAAATAATTATAAGAAATGTAACAAAATACTTGATAATTGTTAATTTAAAAAATTTATAAGTTTTAACAGGATTACAAAAATATAAATACAAGAAAAGGAGAAACATTATGACAGATGTAAAAAGTATTAGTTCAGGGAATGTATTATTAAAGGAATTAGCAAAACCTGCTGATAAAACTGAAAAGAAATCCTCTGAACAAGTAAAAGACGGGAAGAAAAAAATTGCACTTGCTTTAACAGGTCTTGGAATTGCAGCAGCCGCAGGGGTCGGGATTGCTGTTGCCGTTAAAAAAGGTAAAATTAATTTACCTTCTTTAAAAAAGAATGTTCAAACTTCAGTGAAAGATAAAGCCGGTACAATAAAAGAAACTATTGGTAAATATGAATCATTATTGAATAAAGAAGGTATATCAGAGAACACAAAACAGCAAATAGGACACCGTCTTGAAGTATTAAAAAATACTCAAGTTGATATGGCTGATATGGAAAAATTAAAGAATATGGGCAAAACAAAAGCAGAATACATTACAAATCGCCAAAAAGAAAAAATAAGTAAATTTATTTCAAATGTTTGTCCTTATGTAGCAGGAAAAACCACTGAAGTACCTTATGGGCATACTCCGGAAAAATTTGCAGATGTTATGGATTGTTTTCTTAGCAACATAGAGGACAAAATGTTGTCTATGACTAAAGAAGATTTGTGTAATATTGTTATGAAAAATAAAGATAATATAGCTGCGTTTTGTGGTGATATTTTAGTATAAAATCAAAAATATATAAAAGAATTTTCTTATTAAAATCAAGCCGTTTATGTTTTATTTAAAAAAATAAATATAAACGGTTTGATGTTGTTGACAATGAATTATGCTTGTAGTATCAATAAATGTATATGATAGAAAGTGAGTGGTTTGTTTGTGCTGAATGAGCCACGGGCGCTAACCGATTGACGGCGAGGAGGCGGCAGGAGGATAGAGCCAAAAGTAATGATACAAGGAGAAAACATGCCAACAATAGCACAGTTAGTACGTAAAGAACGTAAAAGAACAACTGATAAGACTAAATC
>CANQZO010000047.1 GCA_947628355.1 Candidatus Gastranaerophilales bacterium
CAGGAATTACCGTAACTTGCTGGTTAATTTGAGGAAGCGTATCTTTTCTTGAAATTTTCTTTTCATATTTAGGCTGTCCTAATACAGACGGCTCGCTGCCTGTTGTTATATTTGAACTGATACTTAATATTCCGTTCATTATAAACATACATAAAGCACCTGTTATAAATCCCGTTAAAAGATAAATTCCGGGGGATTTTTCTTCTTTAGGATTAATCTTAAAGTTTTGCCATAACAGGTCAAGTTCTTTTTGTTTTCCTTGTCTTTTGTATGCTTTCGGAGTGTTATCTTCCTGATTAAATTCTTTTTGGTTTTTTATTTCGGATAAAAAAGCTATTTTTTCGTCAGAAATGTTTGACCTGTAAATCGATGAATTTCTCATTTATAAAACCCAATCCTTTCCCTCTACAATGCCATGATAGTCTAAGTGCTAATTTAAAGTCAAGCAGTTGTACCCTTTTATTACAAAAAAGACTAATGTTTTTTACATTAGTCTTTTTGATATACTTTTAATTTAGTTTTATTAAGCTGCAATACCTTTAATTTCTTTTATTAAATAGTTAGCAATCCATTCAAAGTCGCTGTTTGTTTCGGCAGCTTTTTTAAGATAGTCGATAGAAGATTCGCCTATTCTTATAAGCACCATAGCAACAACGCCTCTTGTTCTGCCTTTAACTACTTGCAGCGAATTTACAAGAGAAGGTACGGCATCTTTGCCCATATCTACAAGTTCGTTTTCAATTTCGTTTTTTATATTATTATCTGCATTTTCTAACTTTGTTAAATATTCATCAATCGGTAATAAAACTGCGTTCATTAAAATGTCCCTTCTGAATGTTATTTATAACTTCCGATTTTATTATAAAGCAAAAAATTCAAATTCCCGTTTTTTTAATATATTCTTTATATCGAGGCTAAAACCCTTTAATAATAACCATTTTAATTTGATTTGTAATTGGAATTTTTATTATTACTTTCAAAAAATAGCCCAAAAATATAGTAAGTATATTATACGTTGGTCTATTTTATTGTCATTAAAATAAATTTAAACTGAATATATCCCGAGGATAATTTGGGATATGGAAGTGTGTAAATAAAGTCATTACGGGGTATAGAAAAAATGCTGGTAGAAAAGTACATTAACGGATTAAATCAGAGAAGCCAAATAGAATTTAAAAATATATCAAAAGATATTATTCCGTGGCTTGAGCAGACTGCGTTAGAAAATAACTGCCTTATTGATAAAAAAGAGTGGAAAAGCAAATATAACAGTTATGTAATATATGATTACGAACCGTTTTGTTCCGACGGTTTTGAAATAAATATTACCGTGTCGTCGCATGACATTAACTATTTGTATTTTTTAAAATTTCTGTATGATAATAAGTTAGATACAATAGAATATTTGAATAATTGTATAGGAGAATAAATCTGCCCTGCGTTAGTGCATGCACGGCAGTTAAGCGGAAAGAAAGGCAATAATATGGAAGAAAACAACTACACAAATGAAGAAAAACATGAACAATGTGCTAAAAATGCTTGGAGAATGTGTCTTTGCGCATTGCTCGGGGGATTTTTAGGCGGACTGTTAGCATTCTATATGGTGTTTGATCAGATAGCAGAACGCAGGTTCAGACCGTCTCATATTCCTCCGATGAAATTGGAAAAGAAAATGCTTCATGATATGGACAAAATGTATAAACAAGATATGGATGCATTTGATAACGCTTTTAGACGTATGGATATGCCTAAAATGCCCAAAATGCCTAAAATAAAAGACCGTAATCTTGCCATGCCGTTATTTATGATGGATAGTGTCAAGGTTGAATCCGAAATTGACGATAATAATTTTGTTGTTGAAGTAGGATTAAAACCTTTTCAAAATGATGAAAATAAAGTTAATTACAGTGTTAAAGGCAGAAAACTCACTGTTTTCGGCAATTCTGAAGTTAAAGATAAAAATTATGAAAATAATATATCTTTTTCGCAGGATTTCATTTTGCCTGAAAATGCCGATACTGCAAATATTTCCAAAGTTAAAGACGGTCATGAACTAAAAATTATTGTGCCGTTAAAATCATAATTTCGGATACAATTCACCAATCATATAAAGGCTGCCCGTTATTATTTTAAGGCAGTCTTTTTGCATTAAATTATCAAGCATTGAGGGATTAAATTTATATAAATGCTTTAAATGACTTGCTGATTGTTTAAATTCATCAAAACTTAATCTGTCTTTATGATTAAATTCATAAAAATATACTTCATCTTCATCATAGAATAAAATATGCGAAACTTTTTTATAATCTTTAGTTTTCAGTGATGAATAAATAAAAATTCTTTTTTGATTTTTAAAATAAAAATCAAGACTTTTTTTAAGCTCAAGTGCGCCGTCAGGGTTATGCGCACCGTCTATAATTAAATTTTTATCCTTTTTATATTCAAGTCTTGCGCTCCATTTTAATGTTTTAAGCCCCTCTATTACAGCGTTTTCGGTTATTCCGTTTATATGTTTTACTGCTTCCGTACAAAGTGCAAGATTTTTATTTTGATATAATCCTAAAAGCGTGAAAGGATATTTATTTTCGTTAAATATTGCATAATTATTCCCGTTTTCAAATGCGGTTTCAATATCTTCATCAACCGTTATTAATTTTGAATGCTTTTCCTGTGCGGTTTTTTTAATGACTTCATACCCCTTATTATCTTTTGACACAATTACAATTGAGTTTTCCTTTATTATTCCCGCTTTTTCGGATGCAATTTGTTCAATGGTATTACCTAACCTGTCGGTATGGTCAAATGATATTGATGTAATTATGCTTAATAACGGACTTTTTATTACGTTTGTTGCGTCAAATCTTCCGCCCAAGCCTGTTTCTATTACCGCATAATCAATATTATTATCGGCGAAATACTTAAAAGCTGCGGCAGTCAGAATTTCAAACTCGGTTAAATCAATGTTATTTTTTTCTGCCACAGTGCATATTCCACTTATATATTTGCTAAAATCCGCTTTTGATATTTCATTTCCGTTAATTCTAATTCGTTCAGTGTAATTTACAAGGTGAGGGCTTGTATAAAGACCCGTTTTATAACCGCCGTGTTTTAATATATTTGCAATAATTGCGCAAACAGAGCCTTTCCCGTTAGTTCCCGCGATATGAATTATTTTAAATTTATCCTGCGGATTGTCTAAAAGTTTTGTAACGGCTTCTATTCGTTCAAGGCTTAAATTTATTTGAAATTTTCCTTGGGATGTTAGTAATTTTATAGCTTGGTCGTAGTTCATTGCATTATACTTTTTAATTGTTTTACAATTTCGTCTGCGGGGTTGGTTTTTGTTAATTTACTTATATTATCCCGCATTGTGTTTAGGGTTTGTTTATCCGTTATAATTTGAGAAATCATATTTAAAAGATTATTTTCATTACAATCGGCATCTTCAAGATAAAGTGAAACTCCTTTATTTGTCATTTCTCTTGCATTTTTTCTTTGGTGGTCTTGTGCTGCATAAGGATAAGGAACCAGTATAGAGGGCAGATTACATTGCAAAATCTCTGTTAAACTGACCGAGCCTGCTCTTGCAATTACTACATCGCTTGCTTTTAAGGGATATACCATTTCGTCAAAATAAGGAGCGACTAAAATATTTTTATTTTCTTTGTATTCGGGGTATATTGAGTCAAGCTCTGCGCAAACCTCATCGAAATTTTTTTTACCTGTCTGCAATATAACATAAGTGTTTAAGGTTTCACTCAGCGGTTTTAATATTTTTATCATTGCATTATTAATGGTTTTAGCGCCTTGAGAGCCTCCCATTGCAAAAATAACCGTCTTATTTTGTTCGATATTGAGTTTATTTCTTGCCTGCTCTTTAGTAACGGTGAAAAATGCTTCTCTGACGGGATTTCCGTTATAAATAATATTGTTTGATTTTAATATTGTTTTGGAATTTTCAAAAGCGACGGAGACTATTTTAGCATAAGGTGCTGCAATTTTTGAAACTAACCCGGGGACTGAGTCGCAATCATGTATCATATAGGGTTTATTCATCGCTCTTGCGGCTAAAACAATAGGCGCTGATACATATCCGCCTGTTGTAAATATTGCGTCCGGATTATATTTTTTTAAATAATTTTTTGCCGTAAAAAATGCCGTAATAAGCTGTATTGTCCACTTAAAAAAAGCGGGTGTAAGTTTTCTTGGCATTCCCGTAATATTAACGGGTAAAAATTCAACATCGGGATAGCTTTTTGATATTTCAAATTCCAAATTATTTTTATTCCCGATAAAATAAATTTTTTTTGTATCAATATCATTTAATAATTTTTCGACAATGGTAAAAGCAGGGTAAATATGCCCGCCCGTACCGCCTCCTGATATAAAATAAACTTTATCTTTGGACATTAGGCAGCCTTCTTATTCTTTTCTTGGATACATTTAATAATACACCTATCATACACATTGTAATGAATAAAGATGTACCGCCGTAGCTTATAAAGGGAAGCGGAACACCCGTTGCGGGCAGCATAGAGCTTGAAACGCAGATATTTATAAATGCTTGGAAAGTAATGGAAACGGTAATACCCGCAGCAAGCAGTTTTCCGAAAACATCTTCGCATTTACCCGATATTAAAAGTCCGCGCTGAAGAAATGCAAGAAATAATCCGATAATTAACATACAGCCTAAAAATCCGAATTCTTCGCCAAATACAGCATAAATAAAATCAGTATGACCCTCAGGAAGCCAGCCCAGTTTTTGCCTTGAATTACCGTAGCCCTCGCCGAAAAATCCGCCTGCTACAAATGCAACCATGGATTGTATGATGTTATAACCTGCTCCGTAAGGGTCTTGTTCGGGGTGAAGCCATGTTTCAACCCTTTGTTTTTGAAATGATTGAAGTGCGAAACTTAATCCTACTGCCCCTATACCTATTGCGGAGCCTATTAATTTTAAACTTCCGCCTGCCGCAAAATACATAAACATTGATGATACAAGCAAAATTATTACCATACTCAAGTTTGGCTGTTTAAATATTAATCCTATCATAATCAATATCGGTATAAAATATTTAAACTGTCTTGAGTCAAATATATTTATATTTCTTGAAAAAGCGCTTGCTAAAAGCATTATTACGGATAATTTAGCGGCTTCAGAGGGTTGAAACTGTATAGGACCCAGCGTCAGCCACCTTGTAGCACCGTTTACCGTTGTTCCGAACAAATGAACACAAAACAAAAATCCGACTATTATCCATGCGAAAGGTATTGAAAGCCTATCAAGTGCTTTATAATTTATTTTACTTATAGCCGTCATTGCTATAAAACCTAAAATAAACCAGATAAACTGCCTGACTACAAAAAATGTAGAGTGAGTGCCTTGGATTATACATTTAGGCGCTCCTGCGGAAAATATTGCCAAAAAACCTATTATTATTAAAAACAGAACTATAAATGTCAGTGTTGTATCATATCCCGACAGTATTACAGCTGAATTTTGAGTTTGATTAACATTATAGTTTGGATTTGACATAATCTTTAAAGACTTCTCCTCTGTGTTCATAGCTGTTAAACATATCATAACTTGCGCAAGCCGGCGATAACAGTACAATTTCGTTATTAAGCGTTAATGAAATATCAATTGCTTCTTCAAGTGAATTTGCGTTTATAATATTATTAAATCCGTTTTTTTCCATATTTTCTTTAAATCTTTGAGCGGCTTCGCCTATTAATATTGCAGTTGAAACGTATTTATTGATATAATCGGTGCAAAATTCGGTTAAATCGGTGTTTTTATCACGTCCGCCCGCAATTAAAGTTAAAGATTTGCCCTCAAATGCTTTTATTGCAACAAAAGAGGCTTCGGGGTTTGTTGCTTTTGAATCATTATAAAATTTCTTCCCGTTAACTTCGGCGGTATATTCAATTCTGTGTTCTACCGGTTTAAAAGATTTTATTTGTTCTTTTATGTGTTCGGTAGAAATCCCGGTTAATTTAGCTATAATTATTGCGCACATTGTATTTTGCCAATTGTGTTCACCTACAAGCGGGATTTCGCTTAATTTTATAATTTCTTCTTCTTCCCTGCGTTTAAAATATATTGCGTTATTTTTTATATAACAGCAGTTTTTATCGAGTTCTTTGGAATAAATAAATTTTTCACCGCCGTAGGATTGAGCAAATTTGTATATTGTTTCATCCGCACCGTTAAATACGGCATAAGCGGGCTGTTTATAATCTTTAAATAAACTTATTTTAGCTTCAAAATATTTATCAAGTCCGCCGTGCCAGTCGATATGGTCGGGAGTAAATGTTAAAAAACAAGCTATTTGCGGTTTAAAGGTCGGTGCTGTGGCAAGCTGAAATGAGCTTGTTTCACATACAAGGTAGTCGGGATTTTTGTCTATTAAAGATGTAGGGGGAACTCCGATATTTCCGCATACAGGTGCATTGTATTCGCTTGATAATATGTGAGATGTTAAATATGTGGTTGTTGTTTTGCCGTTTGTTCCGGTTATGGCAATAAATGGTGAATTTGATTCTAAGTAAGCAAGCTCCACTTCTCCTATTACGGGAATGTTTTTTTCTTTTAATTTTTGAAAAATCTCGCTTTTAGGCGGTACGCCGGGGCTTGTAATTGCAATATAAGAATCATTTATAAATTCATCGCTGTGTCTTCCCGTTTCTACTTTTATTCCCTCTTTTTCCAATTCTTCAATAAGCTCTTTGTCATCACTCGGCTTAAATTCGGTTATATAACAATCTGCTCCGCGTGAAGATAAATATTTTGCCGCAGAAATTCCGCTTTTTGATAATCCTAATATTAATACTTTTTTATCGTTCCATTTTCTTTTCATAATGCCTACCATAAAATTTTAAATAATATAATACCTATTGAACACATTATTAAACTTACAAGTGAAAACACAATTACAATTTTATTTTCACTCCACCCGCACAATTCAAAATGATGATGAATAGGACTCATTTTAAAAACTCTTTTTCCCGTCAATTTAAAACTTGCAACTTGAATTATAACAGACATTGTTTCGCAGAAAAATACAAAACCTATAAATAAAATCCAGAGTTCAAATTTGCCCATAACGGCAAGAACACCTAAAAGTCCGCCTAGTGCCAGTGAACCTGTATCGCCCATAAATACTTTTGCTGGATATTTATTAAAATATAAAAATCCTATAACAGCCCCCGTTGCTGCGCCAGCTATGATAGCCAAGTCAATTTGCCCTGTCATAGCACATATTATAGTGATTGCACTCATTGCAACAGTACAGTTAGCTGACGCCAGACCGTCTAATCCATCCGTTAAATTAACCGCATTTGATACTCCCGTGATAAAAAATATTGCAAATATCGGATAAAAATAATGTAAATCAAAACTGTATTGACCTATGTTTAAATATGTTTGACCGCAAAGTGTCATATATATTGACGGCAAAAGACCGATTGCTATTTGAAAAAATAACTTGTTGCGCGGAGTTAATCCCGCTTTATTTTCTTTATGCTTTATCTTGCCTAAGTCATCTTTAAATCCTGCAAGCATAAAAAATAAGAAAGTCATTAGCACTATCATTGCAGATGTTGTAAGACTTTGGTTCATTGTTAATGCCGCAAGAGAAGCCATTATAATGGATATAACAATAAATACACCGCCCGTTGTGGGTGTCCCTGCCTTTTTTGCATGATTTTCGGGCGCGTCCTCAAGAATATACTGTGTATACATTTTTTTCTTTAAAAAATCTATATAAACAACACCGAACAGAAGTGTTAGTACGAATGATACCAAAAGTGCTACTATTATTAATATGTTAAACCCCATTTTTAAGCTCCGTAATAATATCTTCAAATTTCATAAATCTTGACGCTTTAAGCAAAATATTTGAATGTTCGGGCAGATTATTTTTTATAAACTCCGCAAGTTCTTTTTTGTTTTCAAAATGAATGGTTTTAACCTTTTGAGGCTTTATAAATTTTGCAAGTTCACCTGTTGTTAAAACATAATCACATTCAAAATTATCGATAAACTTGCCTGTTTCGCTGTGGTATTCTTCTTCATTAAGCCCCAGTTCACCCATATCGCCTAAAACAAGTGATTTGGGGTTTGGCGTTAGAGTTAAAAATGTTTTTATAGCAGCTTTAACCGATTCGGGGTTAGAGTTATAACTGTCATTTATAATTTTAAATCCGTTAATTTCTTCCGCGTCCCACCGTTTTTCAATCTGGGTAAATTCTTTTAATCCTTTTGCAATAATATCGGGACTTAACCCTGCAAATAATCCGGCTTCTATAACACTTAGAGCATTTTGAATATTATGCTCGCCTGTCGCGTTAAGTTTATACTCGTTGTTTTTATATTTAAATCGGCATGAGTTTGATGACATTTCAATTATTTCAAGATTTTTGTCATTTAACGAAAAATAAACGGTATTGTGTTTATTATCGTTAATTTGTTTGATTAACGGGTTATCGTGGGCGATTAAAATGCCGTCAGATTTAAGATATTTTGCTATTTCAAATTTGGCTTTTGCAATATTTAAAAGAGAACCCAATCTGCCGATGTGGGCGCTTCCCGCATTAACAATAACACCGATGTCAGGCTGTGAATATTTAGATAAAAGCTCAATTTCACCAAATCCTCGCATTCCCATTTCAACAATTAAATATTTTGTCTGCTCATTAATGGCGGATATTGTTTGGCATAAACCGATTTCATTATTGTGATTGAGCAATGATTTAACCGTTTCACCCGCATTTTTAAATACGCTGTACATCATTTCTTTAACGGTGGTTTTACCGCTGCTACCCGTTATTGCTATAGTGAAAGGGTTAATTTTATTTTTATAAAAGTTTGCAAGTTTTAAATATGCTTCTTTTGTATCTTTAACATATAAAATTATTTCCGCATTTTCTGATATCTTACTTTTATTGCAGGTAAAATATCCTTGAGCGCCTGCTTCAATTGCGTTATTAATAAAATTTTCGCCGTCAAAACTTTCGCCTTTCAGCGGAATATAAATGTCATTATGAGTAATAGTTCTTGTATCCGTGGAAAAAGAGTATAATTGTGCGCTTTCACTGCCTTTTAAAAGTTCGGCGCCTGTTGCTTTTATAATCTCACTCAGATTTAATTTCATAAATATCCCCAATCTCATTTTATTTTAACATAAAATCAATTAGGGATATTTATTATTTTAATTTTATTCAACAAATCCGGATTGTATTAAAGTATCAGGTGCTTTAACATCATCAACATAATAATAATCGGCAGCTTCTCTTGAGCCTCTTTTTATACGATCAAGTCTTGCCGTGTATTCGCTGTCATTTGCAGCTACTTCGTAATTTGCGGGTTTTGTATTTTCTTCTAAATTCCATTTTGTGCCTGCAAGTTCAAGTCTGAAATCATTACCTAATAAACGGAGCTGAGAATTATCCTGTTCCGAGTTTTTATTCCCGTAATATTTTTGTTCGTTAAATGTTTCATTTTCGCCATTTTGCTCATAAATAATTGTTTCGCTCGGTAAAGTTGAGCGTGAATAAACAATTCTGTCTTGATTATTATTTACTATTATTTTTGTAGCATAAGTTGGCAATACTGAAATTAAAGTAAAAAAGCAAAACAAAATAATTAAATTTTTCATATTATCCTCTCTTACATCCTTTTTTAAGACCTGTATGGTCTTTATGTTTCCACAATTTAAAAAAAATTAAACATATTTAAAAAAAATAAACTTAACAAAAGTTATAAAAATGTAAATTTTAAAATAAAAAAAAACTTTATATACATGTGTAGAAAAGGAAAAGAAGTATTATGGTAAATGGAATAGATGCAAATTATGCAGTAAAACAAGTTCCTCCGCAGGTATATTCAACAGCACCTCAAACAGTAGTAAATGCCGGAGCACAAGCAGCTGAACAGCTGCCTGATACTTTTTTAGGCACAACAAAAAATGCTGCTTCAAGTGTCGGTTTATTTGAGGGAATTCCTTTATTAAAACTTTTTATAAGAAGTAAAAAATCAACGGGAAAAACCTTGAGCCAAGGAATGAAATTAATCGGGAGCCATAATAAAACTGCTTTGAAAAAATTATTACATGGTGAGGGGAAACTTTCTAAAAGAATATTGGATTTTGTTTCCTCCGCAAATAAATCTAAACAAGCATATATGGCAGAAAGAAGCTCAGTAAAAGCCTTAAGTAAATCGGTAAAAGCAACTAAAAAATTAGAAAAAATAACAAAGAAATTATCACAAGCTGCTGAAAATAATGCAGGAAAACTCAAAAAAGGAATTTTAGAGTTCAGTAAAAAACATATTCAAGGTAAAGCAATAAAAGCTGAAGCAAAAGCTGTAGACATGGCTTCAAAAGCCGAAACAGCAAGAACTGTTATAAATTCAACACAAGCAGTAGGTAAACTTGGAAAAGTTCGTAATATATTAAAATCCAGCGGTGCGGGTATAATGCTTGTATGTAGCGGAATTGCAGAATGTTTTTCTGAAGTAGTACCTACATTTAAAGAGTTAGGTGCTAAGAAAGGATTTAAACAAATCGGTAAATCATCCGTAAGAGTATTAGGTGATACGATAGGATATATCGGAGGTGAACAAGCGGGTCTTGCACTTGGTACAGCCATAGGAACAGCAATATGT
>CANQZO010000048.1 GCA_947628355.1 Candidatus Gastranaerophilales bacterium
CTCGCATTCCTGTCTATCCCTAATATCTCGTAATAATCACTCATTTTCTTCTTTTCTTTCAGCTAATGTTTTATTTTACCGCTACATTCACCATTGCAGGGCGCAATACTTTATCACCCATTTTATATCCCTTTTGCATTTCGGCAATTATTGTTTCTTCGGGATATTCTTCCGTTGGAGTTTGCATTACGGCTTCATGCAAGTTCGGGTCAAACTTTTCGCCCACGCTTTTTATCTGTTCCAAGCCCAATTTTGTTAAAGAATCGGTTAATTGCTTATTCAGTATATAAAAAGTTTCTTTCATCTTATCTATATTATCAATATTTTCAACGGTTTGTAATGCTCTGTCAAAATTATCCGCTACCTCTATAACCTTTTTTAAGCACTCTTGAGCACCGTATTTTAACAGTGACTCTCTTTCTTGCGCCTGCCTTTTTCTGTAATTTTCAAAATCGGCAGCCAGTCTGATATATTGATTATTCAAATTTTCCAAATCGGATTTTAATTTTTCCGCTTCGCTTTCTTCCGTATTGATTTCGTCCGAAACCGTATCAGATGTTTGTTCTGTTTCCTGTGTTTCTTCAGCACTTTGAGCTTCGTCTTTTATTTCTTCGGTTTGTTGTTCTTTTTCCTCGTTATTCATAAAAGGATTCCCCTTATTTATTTTGTCTTCAAAAAATCTTTTCATATTTCCTCTTACTCATTCCCTAATTAAATTATAATTTATCAATCTTTATTCTCAATACTTATTAATTATTTTTTAACTTTTGTTTGCTTTCGCTCTTGTGCACATTAAAAAAAAGGACTATTATGTATTAAGGAGCTCCTATGGCAAAAATTAAGAAGATAAGTTTTCACGACCTTATTAACATTAAAAAATTAATATCCGTCGTTTGTTCGGATAACATACTTAATTATAGACGTATGTTTTTCTTTTCCGTTCCTGTTACTTATTTTCAAAATCTTTTTTATAGCGTACATTTAAGACGATTCCCCGAAACTTATGTCGTAAGCGATAATGCAAACAATCTTAAAGGTCTTGTCAGCGTTAAAGCTCAGCACGGAAATCCGTTCAAATGGCAAATAAAAAGATTATTCTTAGATAAAAATTCCCAAGATGAAGGCAAACAGCTTATTCAATATATTATTGCCAAATTCGGAGCAAGAGGCGTTGATACTTTTTATGTTTCGGTCAGCGACAATCAGCATGACCTTATCGACCTATTCATAAAAGGCTGCGGTTTTAGATTTTGTTCTTCAGAGTCATTGTGGGGTGTTTCCAATATTAATTTTTTAATTTCGGATTTTGACGAATCAAAATTTAAGCCGTTCAAAAACTCTGACGCTCAAATATGTGCCGATTTGTATAATGAAAACCTTAACTCGCTTTATAAGTATTCACTTTCCAAAGAAAAAGATGAGTTTAATGAAAGACTAATTCAAGGGTTCCATTCGGAGTCCGATTTTAAATATATTCTTGAAGAAAACGGCACTGTTAAGGCTTTTATTGAAATACAAACTCTTGATAATAAAAACTACTTTATTGACTGTGTTGTAGCATCTTATTGCACTGATTTATATCCCGTAATATTATCATTTGCGGTTAAAAAAATCATTAAACGCAACAAAAATTTTAATGTGTACATTAAAAACAGAAAGTATCTGCTCGCAGGCGAAAATCTTGAAAATTTCTTCAGAGATAATCGTTTTGAACTTTTGCAGAATAATGCTATTTTAGTCAGAGATTTCTTTAAATCAGTTAAAGAAGAAAATATTAATTTTAACAGCGGAGTTGTTTTCAGCGGATTTGAAGTTTAATGCCCCTGCATTAAATACTTTGCTCTGTCACAGATTTCAAGTCTGTAAAACCGCATTTGCCTTGTCTTTTCTTTTACATACTCAATAAGCTCAATTATTTTTTCATCGGGCTTTTCATGCCTGTATTTATTCAGCCAGCTGTTTTCTATATCTATGGTTACTACGTTTATATTGTTTTCCTTGTTGAATTTCAGCCAGTTATCTATTTCTTCCTTGTTGTCATTTATTTCGGGAATTATTATGTATTTACTTATTACGTTAAACGAGCGTGTTTGCGCCTTAGCATATTTTTTTAAGTTTTTGCACACTTCATTAAATTTATCGGTTTGTTTGATTTTTTTATAGGTTTCTCTTGATGAGCAGTCTATTGATATTACAACGGTCAATTGCCCTGTTGATATTCCTTTTGCTATCATACGCGAATATTTTATTCCGGATGAAGGCACTCTTATATCATCAAACCCGTTTTTTAAAAATAAGCCTATAAGTTTATCAAACTCGGGTAATATTGTAGGCTCGCCCCCGCCAAAACCTATTGCACCTCCGCGCCTTAGTATTTTTCTTTTAAACATTTCTTTTATTATCGGATATATATTATACGTTTTTAAAGAATTGTAGCGTTTTTTGTCTTCCTGAGTATAGCAATAATTACAAAAACAGTTACACTTGGTAAAATGGTCAAATATTATATTATCAATATAGTCATCTTGAAGCCAGTTTTGTTCCTCTAAAAATACACAACCTCGGCAGCCCTCTACCGTTCCGCCATTTTTTTGTATTTCTCTGTATTCTCTTTTCTTTGCAAAGAATTTATCCCAGTCTATTTTTTCGCCGTGGTAATCTTCAAATATCATTGTATTACCGCCGCCCGGGGCACTCATATAACAGCATAATTTTACATTAGAGCCGTATACTCCGTTATCAAAACACACTCCCGACTCTAACCACTTGCAGCTTATATATTTTTCCCTTTTTCCCTGCTCCATTTATTTCCCTTATTTAAAATTGCAATTTAAAAGCCTGCAGTTCATTTTGCAATTTCTTATTTTTTCTCTTACTTCTTCCGCCTTTTCACTATACCATAATTCTTGAGGCAGACTCTCTTTTAAATTTCCTATAGGCTCCATACAAAAACATATTCTGCAATTTCCGTAAGGATCTATTGCAAAATTATTTTCACCTACCGAACACTCTATATTTGTTATTTCCTCGGGAGTATTTATTAAAAGTTTAAATGCTTCAAGCTGGCTGAAACCGTTACAAACAGGATAACCCGATTTTTTTAATTCAATCATTTCATCTATTGCTTCAAGCGCGGAAGTTTTTATATCTTTCCCGTATATTTGCTTTTCACTGTCAACTTCCGTAGAAAATGCGTCGCCGTTATCCATTAACTGATAGCTTACTCCGATACCTTCCGTTTTACAAAACTCTGCTATAGGTTTTATTTCGGATAAATTAGATGGCATTACTACCGTTGATAAGTATATATTTTTCCACTTATGCGAGCCTCTGTGTTTATTCAGATAAACTAAATTTTGTATTGCGTTCATTGTCCTTTGGAATGCGTCATCACGTCCGCGGGATATATTATGAATTTTAGGCTCTTTAACGGCATTCAAGGAAAAAGTTATATTATTAAATGCAGAATTTAAAACTTGTTCTATTTTACCGGGGAGTGCAAGCCCGTTTGTTACAACATTTACGGTATCGCCCAAATCACTTGCATATTGAGCTATCTCAAACACATCCTCCCTTATAAAAGGTTCTCCGCCAGATATTATAAACTCGTAATTTCCCATCCAATCGTGGATATTTTTTAATACTTTTTTCCATTCATCAAGCGTCATTTCCCGCTCCATAACCTCGGCAGGAGTTTTCCAGCCGTTGCAGGTTATACACCTTGACTGGCATCTTTCCGTATTATTGAATGAAAATGATACAGGCTTTTTATCGGGCGCAATAGGCATATTAATAATCCAAATTTACCTGCGAAAATAACACTACTCTGTTTTTTCCGCGTTTTTTTGCATTATATAATGCGTGCTCCGCGTATCTTATTATGGAATTTGCATTTTCTTCCGCTTCATCTATCTGCGGATATGATGCTATTCCTCCCGATATTTTTACGGGGTGTCTTTCGTCTTCTCCAGCAGGAATAAATGACATTTTTTCAACATCACGTCTAAATCTTTCGGCAAAAATAAACGCATTTTCTTCACTCGTATCAGGGAGTAATACCATAAATTCTTCATCCCCGTACCTTGTAACAACATCTTCTTTTCTTGCCAAATTTAACAGCATTTCCGCAATTTTTTTCAACAGAACATCGCCCCACTCATACCCGTACATATCATTTACCACCTTGAAGAAGTCTATATCAAACAATATGCACGATACCTTGGAGTTATATCTTTTTGCTCTCGACATTTCGGACTCTAAGCGTTCTATTAAAAATTTTCTGTTATGCAGACCTGTTAAGTCATCCGTTGTTGTTATATTTTCTATTTTTTCATTTAACTCTCTTATTTTTGCCAGATTTTTTATTTTTGTTTTAAATTCATAAGTATTTACGGGATTCAATATGTAATCAAACGCTTCGGCTCTTACGGTTATCCCATCGGGAATTTCATCCACAACACTTAAAACGGGAGTCGTAAACTTTTTAACCATTGATATTTCTCTTAATTTTTCACTTGAAATATCAGTTATTATTAATGAGGGATTATATCTTTCCGCTTCTTTAAGCTCCTCTGAGTTTACTACCCTTACGTCATATTCCGTGTTATTTACGCATAATTCTTCCAGTTTTGAACACTCACCTTGCGAAAATATTATAAGATTACTCATATTCTTATCCTTTCATTTAACTTATATTTTATCAAATTTATTTAAGATTTAAAATATTCACTTATTTGTTGCATAATTTTACAAAATTGCCGTCTTAAATTTTTGTATATTATAATGTTTTTTGGAGGGATTTATTTTGCCGAAACCGGAATTTAATTATTATCAATCGACTGACTTATATACATCTTTATACGAACAACACTATTTTAAAAACAATACCGTTAAAAGAGTTAAACCGATAAAAAGAAAATACAAGAAAAAAAATAAAAAGAATAATTTTATCCAAAAAATTATATCAATTTTGTTTTTCGCTTTTTTGTTGTTTTATGTACTTCCGTATTCTTTTAATTCATTCATAGCTGATGTTTTTCCTAAAAAATCAGTAAAAATGCTTAGAATAGATTATCAAAATTTGCTTTTCCCCACATATAATTATCTTTATAAAGATTTATTTTTAGGCAGATATACCATTAAAGATACAAATTACAAAAAATCTTTAATGATTAATTTAAAAGAAACAAATGCAAGATTAGGATTACAAAACAGGCTTTTGGCGCTGGCTTCTCAATATCCTTCAATTAAACCATCCGTTTATGTTTGGGAATATGACGGCGGAACTTTTGTAAATATTAATGCCAATGAAGTTTATCCCGCCGCAAGTATTATTAAAATACCCGTATTAATTGAGATGTTCAGACAAATTGATCAAGGTAAATTTACATTAAATGACACAATGGTGCTTGAAGATTTTTACAGAGCTCCGGGTTCAGGGAAACTGCAATATTCTCAAGGCGGAATTGCACATTCCATGGACTATCTTGCAAAAATTATGATAGAAAATTCTGATAATTCATCAACAAATATGATTATGGCAAAAATGGGCGGTATGCCCGAAGTTAACAGAGCTATAAGAAGCTGGGGGCTTGTTAATACCAGAATTAATAATTGGCTTCCCGATTTAGACGGCACTAATACCACTACCGCTAAAGAACTTGCCATTATGCTTTATAATACAGACAAAACAAATATTATTTCGCAAGAATCGAAACTCCACATAGGAGATTACCTTTCTCACGTTAAAAATAACAGACTGCTTCAAGCAGGATTACCGCCAAGCGCAATTTTGCTTCATAAAACAGGTGATATCGGCTTTATGCTCGGTGACGCAGGTATAGTTAAAACCGCTAACGGTAAAAAATATATTGTTGTAATTTTGGCCAAACGTCCTTATAACAGCCAAAAAGGCAAGGAATTTATTGTTAACGCTTCAAGCATAATCTATAATAATATTTCTAATTAACTTTTGTATCAATTTTTTGACAAGATATTAAGAAATTATCAAAAAAAATTTTACCGAGGTATTTTCTTGATATAATCTTTTTGGGAAATATATTAAATGAAAACCTCCAGATTAACATTATATATTTTTTTAAGTCTTGTTCTCGGAACAATTGTAGGGTGGAAATTCCCTGAAATAGGAAGTAAAATGCACCCTTTAGCTCATATTTTTCTTAATATGATTAAAATGATTATTGCTCCGTTATTATTTTCCGTTGTTGTAACAGGCATTGCAGCTCACGGAAATGTTAAATCACTCGGTAAACTCGGAGTAAAAACATTTGTTTATTTTGCTTGTGCTACTTCGTTTGCACTGGTTATTGGGCTTAGCGTAGGTCTTTTCTTTAAACCGGGTGCGGGATTTTCTACGGATATAATTTCTTCAAATATGCTTGATACTGCGGCTTCTATGGCAGCTCACAGCGCACATGAATCATTATCTGATATTTTCATTAATATTTTCCCCTCAAGTATTATTAAATCAATGGGTGACGGCAACTTATTGCAAATAGTCGTATTTTCAATATTTTTTGCACTTGCCATCTGTGCTGCGGGTGAAAAAGCAAAACCCGTTCTTAATTGCATTTCTTCGTTATCGGAAATTATGTTTAAGTTCACCCACCTTGTTATGAATTTTGCACCGATTGGGGTTTTTGGCGCAATTTCTTATACTATCGCCGAAAGCGGTATGGGAATTATGCTTAACTATGCAAAAATTATAGGTGCGCTGTATTTTGCACTTGTTTTATTCTTATTTGTTATCATGAACATTGCTTGCAGAATTGTCGGAGTTTCTGTTTTTTCCGTACTGCGTGCAATCAGAGAACCTGCACTTCTTGCATTTACCACTTCAACCTCCGAGGCGGCTCTGCCTCAAGCTATGAAAATTATGGAAAGTTTTGGGGTTTCCAAAAATATTGTAGGATTTGTTATGCCTACGGGTTATACTTTTAACCTTGACGGCTCAACATTATATTTAGCACTTGCTATGCTTTTTTCACTGCAGATTGTCGGCATAGAGCTTGCTCCAACTCAGCTTTTATTTATTATGGGAACTTTAATGCTTACAAGTAAAGGTATTGCAGGAGTGCCAAGAGTTGCTCTTGTTGTTCTTGCAGGTACTCTGTCCGGCTTCGGATATCCCATTATCGGAGTTGCTATTCTGCTCGGTATTGACCAAATTCTTGATATGGGCAGAACAACCGTTAATTTAATAGGTAATTGCCTTGCTACCATTGTTGTTGCTAAATGGGAAAATGAATTTAATTACGCTAAAACCGAAGAATTTAACAAACAATTCATTAAACCCGTTAAATCAACTTTTACTGTTAATAACCGCATTCAAATCCCTATTGAAGAACACTCTGATTATCAATCAGCCGACATAATCGAAAAATAACTCTTTTATATTACAAATCCGAAAAATCGGGAAGCGACTCATCTTGTACTTGTGGATTTTCAATCGGCATATTTTTCGGCACTATCCACATAAATGAATTTATTGCATTTAATGAATTCATATTCCCGAATATATTTACTTTAAATGTATTTGTTTTCGTTTCCCCTTGATTATATAAAGGAGGTATTTTATCTATTACATCATTATTTACCGTTAATATATTATTTTGTTTTTTAGAGGCATTGCCCGAAAGCAGCTCTGATATTGAAACATCGGCAAACGAGCCCAATTTCCGCTTTATTTCATCAGATATTCTGCCATATATATCAATATTTACAAGGTTTGTAAGCAGATTATTTCTTCCCGTTATATATAAACTCATATTTTTTCCTGTTGTCTTCATTCCGTTGGTTATTAAATAGCCGTTTTGAAATATTAACGTTCCCTCAGCACTTTGATAATGAGCGGTGTTATCTTTTGAAAGTGCATTTGCTATTTGATTTATCGTTGTATTTAATAATCCCCTGTAAAGAATATTTTGAGCATTTAAGTAGTATTCAAATTTGCCAAGTGTTCCCATTCTTCCGTTTCTTGACTTAAAATCAATTTTTCCGTTCAATGATTTTATTACATTTTCATAATTGCCCAAAATCATGGAAACAGAAGTTTCAAAATCCGAAGTTCCCGCTATATTATCGCTCAGCTTACATAAGTCGTATAATGATTCTTTTAAACTTACGTTTTGACCTTTTAACATTATTTCAAGCCTGCTGTGCGGTATATCATAATTAATATTTCCGCTGACGGTTCCGTTATATGCCCTTGCAATGATATTTTTTATTTTTAATACATTTTTTTCAATCGTAAAATCACTGCTTATGTCTTTTGCTTTTAAATCTAACACTTGAAAATTATTTATTGTTGCCGTTCCTTTTTTTACGGTTATATTGGATTTTGCGAAGGGCGAGACCTCTTTATTTATAAGAGTATATAAAGAATTTACATCCAGATTTGCACAGTTCATCTGCATATTTTCTACGGTTATCATATTTTTTATATCAGGATTAATATCTGCAAGTAAATTTATTTTTGATGTATTTATTTGAACATCGGGAGCTATTATTCTTATATTTTCGGGAGTAATATTTATATCGGCATTTTTTACCGCCGTTAAATATTTTTTTAAATTATAGCTGTATAATTTTATATCACCTTTTAATTTAGGGTCTTTTATAGTATTATTCGCCGTTATATCCGCTTTTATTGTAAATTCTTCTCCGCCAAAGAAATTTGTAGCTGCGCTTAAAGTATTCGGGATTTGAATTTTTATATCCTGCATAACAGGCTCTGCACCCATATTTAAACCACCCGAAAGGTTTATTATTTTCTTTAATTTGTCTTCACTTTTTATTGAGGGATTATCCTCAAATAAAGTTATATTTTTTATTGTTAAATTGTCTTTATCAGACGCCAAATTTATTTTAAGCAGTGAGGGTTTATTTAAAAGTTCTTTTATAACTGCATAAGATAAATAATTTTGAGCATTTGCCCTCATAGATATTGTGATTTCGGGTTTGTTTTCTTTAACAGTTACACTGCCCTGTGTTTGCAAAGTTCCCAGTGCCTTATGCGGCTCTTTTATATATTCACCTATAACCTGCGCCAAATCTGTAGATTGTATTCCGCCTTTAAAGTTTAGTTTTATTTCGGGTGTTTTTGTATAGTTGATTATATCTCCCGTTATTTCTAAGGGCGAATTTAATAATTGTATTGTGCTTTTTGGTATTTGAATTTTTTTATCGTCAAAAGTAATGTTAAAATCATTTGATTTAATTTCATTTTTATTTATTTTTGCTTTTAAACCGATTAATTTTACATCACCTGTATATTTTTCATTTTCGGTTTTTAAATTTATATTAGTATTTTCAACATTAAGAGGCAGTTTATTTTTTTCATCATATAATTTCAAATGTACTAATTCGGCAGTAGTTTGAGCTTTAACCGATTTATTTATTACCCCTTTTATATCCGATTTAAAAGATAATTTTCCGCTTTGGATTTTTACGGGAATATTTTTTTCCAAATCAAATAATTTAATTATATTTTTCAACTCTAAATTTTCCGATTTTGCGGTTATATTCATTGACATATCTTCACTTATGTCCCCAAATACATTTATAGGCGTCGAATTTACATAAGCCTGCGCTTTTTCAATATAAATTTTATTATTATCCATATTTATATCGGAATTAATTTGAGTTATTTTATACGGCAATTTTTCATGTGATATATCAGCATTAATTATTTTGGCACTGCCTGAGGATTTTAATTTTTTAAAATCGGAATTTACCCTGAAATCCGCATCCAAAAGTCCGCTGATTTTTAAATCCTTTGCGGGATTATCAATATTTAAACTTTCGCTTAAGGCAGATAAAATCTTAAATAAATTTTTTAAATTAATGTTTTTTGCATTTGTGTTTAAATCAATATATTTTTTCTTACCGTAATTAAATTTGCCGTATATATCCGCTTTATCTTTTTTAGAGGTATGAAGCAACGCTTTTATTTGAGCTTCCTCTCCTTTAAATTCCATATTTAATGAATTATCTTTTAAAATGATATCTTCTGCCTTTAATGACAAATTATCAATATTAAGGTTTCCGTCAAGCGCACCTGTTTTACTTACCTGAAGTTTACCCGTTATGTTTCCTTTTATTTCAGATTCGTATATTGTTTTAAACGGTGAAAATTTAAACTGTTGTTTTTCACTGTTTAAAGGCGCAGTAATATCTAAATCATAATTTAAATAATTTTTACTATTTTCATATAATGCGCCCTTTAATATCAAATGAACTCTATCATTGATTTTTATATCTTTTAAATTTAATTCATCACCCTCTAAATAAAATATTTTCCCCGTTGTTTCATCAGATATATTAACTTTATAATTTTGACAAATTGTATCCGTTATTGCTCCGTTTAATTCAAATCCGTTTGTATTAAATTTTGCGTCTTTATTAATATATCTTTCAAGTGAAGTTGAAAAATCCTTATATAAAGTAACATTTATTATCGGACGTGAGAGTTTTGCGTCCTTTATTTCTATGCGTTTAAAAATCAACGGAAGAATTTTTACTTTTAAATCAGACTCTTTTAACTTTAAAAATATTTCATCATTCGGATATAAAAC
>CANQZO010000049.1 GCA_947628355.1 Candidatus Gastranaerophilales bacterium
TCAAAAAAAGATCTGCCGGATTGGAAAATTTTTTCGCATAGTGCCAATAAATTTTCCAATCCGGCAGATCTTTTTTTGACCAAGTCTCAATAATATTATTCCACGGTTTTGCATCGGCATAATGTCTAATTACAGCATTCTGAGATGCTTCTAAAAATACTTTAGAGCTTACCTCTATTTTATTTTTATCTAGTTGTTGTTGAGAGGGTTGATAAATTACATTATATATCTGACTAAGTTTTTTAAACTTATTATTTCCAAACATTCTATTCAGAACATCTTGATCACATATTGAAACAATTTCTGTTGATAGAATTTTAAAATATTCTTTAATAACATTATCTTGTCTAAATTTCTTTGCATTAACAAGCAGAACACCTGCATTAAAATAATTACCAAAATTTCTATAAGGTATTTTAGGATTTGAATCACACATTTCTTTATTTACAAATAACGGAACTACAATATCAGGAACTCCACCGATTGCATAATTTTCAAGATCTTCATCATATAATGATTTGATGTCTTTAAGACAAATAACATCCGAATCCAAATATATGAATTTATCCAATTCCGGTCTTAATAGGGGCATAAATGGTGTACAAAAAGCATGAATGCCTGGCCAAGCTTTTCCCGCTGATAATTTTTTAATACAGCTAAAATATTCCTTTTTAAATATTTCATCATACTCAACAGGTATCCAATGAATAGAAAAATTACTAAACAATTTTTTTAATTGATCAAACCTTTTTTGATTCTCAATTGTGACGCCTGTATGAATAATAAAAAAATCCACATAAGATTTCGTATTTTTTAAAATACTTATCATTGTAACTGAAACAAAAGAACAATATTCGTTACTACAATGAAAAAAAACAGGAATGGAGTTCTTACTCACGAACAATCTCCTCTATGGCATCGTGCAGATTATACTGTGGCACAAAACCGACTTCATTGTTAAGACGCAAAGAAGAACCAATAACACGCTTTTGCTGAGCACTGGCTTGTTCTTCAAATTTTACCAAATGTTCCTTACCCATTGAATGGGCAATCATCATTACATAATCGTGAATAGATGTTTCTTTGCCACTGCAAATATTGACGATTCCTTCAACTGAACTATCCAAAAAAGCAACAAAAGCTGCGGCTATATCTTTGGTATAGATATAATCTCTGATAAGGCTGCCACTGCGGATAGTAACAGTTTCATTAGCCAACAAATGATTAATCACATCAGAGGTTAGTCTTCTTGGGTCTGTTTCTTTGCCAAAAGCCGAGAAAATACGTCCCCAACCAAAGGAAATACCATTGTTTTTGCAATAGCTTTCCGCAATTTGCCTTACAAAATCTTTACACTGGCTATATATGTTAATCGGTTCTGCCGGCATATCCTCGCACAAAGTTTCATCATGATAGCCATATTCTGCATATGTTCCCGCCATAACCACACGTTTGCCTTCATTTTTATGAAATGCCTTTAATAAATCAACGGATGAAGTTAAAAAATCAAAATTCATATTATCATTAAATAATCCTGTGCTTAACCATGCATAGTGTAGCAAATATTCAGGTTTGACATCTGCCAAAAGAGTATTAACTTCATCCTTGTCAAATAGATTAGCTTTAACATAAGTTACATCTGCAGTGCTATGCTCATCACCAATAGTCATGACATAGACCTTGAAGCCGGCTTTGATTAAACAAGGAACAGTTTGCGTTCCGATTAGTCCGGTACCACCGGTTAATAATACTTTTTTCATACTGCAAGCTCCTTTCCGTCTGCAAATGCTTGGTGTGTCCATTTGTAATCCCATTTGCCAAAGCGTCCGATACTTTCTATTCCTAAAGAATTCAGATAATCCAATACAATTTGGCGTTTTTCATAAATTGAGGGAACAAAGGTAATATTGGCATACGGCTCAAAGCGAATATCTTTAACAATCAAATCTTCCGGCGCAAAGACTTTCATTTCTTGCAGTTTTTGAATTGTATTGTTTAAAACTTCAGAATCCGACGGTATTGTGGCTTTACAATCAAAAAAGATTTCGGCTTGTAAAGATGAACAACCCTCCGGAGCATTATCTGGTGATTTTAAATTTGGAGAATAAACACGAGCCGATAAAATATCCTCGTCATAAATATAAAACCATAGGTACTTAGCTATATCCGGACGATTAAATCCTAATGAAACCTGATAACCGCAGGTCCAATGCAATTCATTGGTTGCTGCAATCACATCTTGCGGAACATCAGGCAACATTTTAATAATTTCCGGCAAAGGTAAAGTTGATATCAATCGTTCATAAGTCTCCGTCGTTCCATCTGCAAAATAGATCTCTTTTGTTTGTGGACTAATTTTTATGACTTTTTTGTTAAGTCGTATATCTAATCCTTCACGACAAGTATTTAAAATACTTCTAAAACCGCCTTGTTTGGGATACTTCATAGTTTGGGCAAAATAAAAACATTCATTTTGAGTTGTATAAGAACCTCGCAAAACTTGTTTGATATCCGGTGTATACATTCGAACGCTGACCCATTTGGTTTCTAGCTCACTCGCTTCTACACCCCAATATTTACGCGTGTAAACAAAAGGAAAATGTTCAGCAAAGTAATTGCCATATTGCACTCGCAACCATTCACCATAGCTTTTAATCTCAGCAACATCTTTTTGCGGACGATTTACAAAATCGGCAATAACCGATACTTTTTCCTCAGCAGGCAGAGGAGCTAAGTTGTTTTGTGCCGGATGACGCAACCAATAGCCATGGTAATAATTACTTGGAAATGGAATATGTTCATACATGCCGATTTGACCGGCAAACAACTTTTGGTCATTCTCATCCGGTGCAAATGAAAAATGCACAAAGCGATCAAAACGAAAACCATCTATCTCGAAAAATCCGCACAAGCCACCCCAGTCACTATCTTTTTCATAGATAGTACTGGCAATTTCTTTTTGCTTAAGATGATAGCCGGCAGAGATGCCGGCAATACCAGCACCAAGAATAATAGTGTTATTGGGCAATGTGCTCTCCATGCTCTAAAATTTGCTTTACACAGAAATCATACATATCATCGCTATGTAAAGCTTCTTTATACCAATCAACCGTCTTTTGTATGGCATCAGTCAAGCCCCATTTGGCTTCCCATTGCAACATTACATAAGCTTTAGTTACATCCAAGTTCAGCAAAGTGTTTTCATGCACTGCATTGGGATCAGAAGCATTAACCACTTCACCTTTGCCGTAATATTCAACCAAGCGACGAACAACTTCTAATACAGGTTTGTTAGCGGAAATATGCGGGCCAAAGTTAAAAGAGGTTGAATACTTAATCGGCTCTTCAATTAGCTTTTGGCCAACTTTAAGGTAGCCTGACAATGGTTCCAAGACATGTTCCCACGGACGAGTAGCAATCGGATTGCGAATTTCGATCGGTTTTCCGGCCTCAATATAACGGATACAATCCGGAATCAGACGATTATCCGACCAATCCCCACCACCAATTACATTACCGGCACGAACAACTGCAACAGCTTTACCGTGTTTAGCATATGTTTCAGGATTAAAATAAGAAGCCCGATAAGATGCCACCATCAGCTCGGTGCATCCTTTAGATGAAGAATAAGGATCGTGTCCGCCCATGCGGTCAGTTTCTTTGTATCCCCAAATCTGCTCCACATTCTCATAACATTTGTCAGAAGTAATCATTATTACGGTTTTAACACAATCATTAGCGCGAACTGCCTCCATAATATTGAGAGAACCCATTAAATTAGTTTCATAAGTTGCTTTAGGCTGCGCATAGGCGGTACGCACCAAAGCTTGTGCCGCCAAATGGAAGATTATTTCCGGCTGATATTTTTGAATCGTTTCATTCAATTTTCCTAAATCACGAGTATCTCCACGAACATCTGCATAAAGCTTATCATGTAAATGACAAGCCTCAAAATTACCTCTATCAGAATATGGATCTAAAGAATAACCGACAACTTTTGCTCCCATCATCGTTAACCAAATCGAAAGCCAAGACCCTTTAAAACCTGTATGTCCTGTTATCAAAACTGTTTTTCCATTATAAATATTATTAAACATTATGTATCCTCCACCATCCTATTGTTTGTTTTAGTCCATCTTCAAGCAAATATTTGGGCGACCAACCGATAGACTTTAGTTTATCGTTGTTTCCAACAACTAAATCATCGCCAAAAGCCGCAGGAATTGCTCCCCACAAAATCTTGCCCTGAAAATTTGTTAATTTTGAAATTGTGTTTACAATCTCACGTAGTTGCACTGGTTTGCCAGAAGAAATATTAACAGCACCTTCAATTTCGTTTTCAAAGACATCTACAATACCGCACGCTGTATCTTCAACATGTAAATAATCTTGAAACTTCAGACAGTCGCTAACTTTAACATCTTCTCCTTTAAGGCAAGAATTAATAACCGAAGGCATAAGACGTTGTGGTTTTTCATATGGTCCATAAAGATTGAAACAACGTGACCATTTAAAAACAAGGTCATTCTGTTTGCAGTATTGTGACGCAACTTTGTAAAGAGATGCCTTACACTTTCCATGTAAAGAAGCATTTTCTAAAGGTGTTTTATCTTCAAATAGATATCCATAAGAAAAGTCGTATTCAGAAACTGTTCCATTTCCTTGGAAAACTCTTCCTCCATTCAAATGAAAAGATTTTAGTATATTTAAAGATGATATTAACCAGTCGATATTGATATTGGTACCATGACATTTTGGCCCCACATACCATGCTAAATGAAGCATTTTTTCAAACTTATTTTGTTCAAAAAATCTTTTCACTGCTTCTGCATCTAATAAATCAACATTCAGCTGCCGCAACCCCTTTTGTTCGGGCAAAGCTGATTGCTTTGAAACGCCACAGACGTTATAACCTCGTCTTAAGAGCTCGGAAACAACGTGCCGCCCGACAAAGCCGCTATGCCCAGTTACTAAGATTTCAGACATGTCATTTATTCCCAAATTTTCCAAGGAGCTTTATGTTCAGCCCACATTTTATTTAAATCTTCTTTATCTTTGAGCATATCCATTGCATGCCAAAAACCAACGTGTTTATAAGAATTTAATTTACCTTCATTAGCTAAATTTCGAAGAGGATCTTGTTCCCACATCATATCTTCACAATCTTCTGGGATATAATCAAAAATCTCTGGTTGACAGACGAAAAATCCAGCATTAATCCACGAGCCGCTCTCTTTAGGCTTTTCGGCAAAATTAGTTACTGTTCCTTTATCATCAATACCCAATGCTCCCCAACGCCCTTCCGGTTGGTAAGCAGTAAGAGTACATAATTTTCCAGATTTTTTATGATTTTCAATCAACGCAGGAATAGCAACATCACCAACTCCATCTCCATAAGTCAGCATAAAAGGTTCATTCCCAATATATTTTTGTGCTTTCTTAATGCGACCAGCTGTTTTGGTATTGCGTCCCGTATAGAGCAAAGTAACTTTCCACGGCTCACAGTGATTTTGGTGTACGGTCACTTCATTATTGGACAAATCCACAGTAACATCGGAGTTATTCATATAATAATTAACAAAATAGTCTTTAATGACTTCCTGTTTATATCCGGTCAAAATCACAAAATCATTAAAGCCATAATGGGAATAGATTTTCATAATATGCCAAAGAATAGGAAAACCGCCAATACCAACCATTGGTTTAGGTTTTAGACTTGTTTCTTCACCTAATCTTGTACCTAAACCACCCGCTAATATTAATACTTTCATTTAGATTCTCCTTTCTTTAATTTGAATTTAACGCCAAGCAAATAAAAATGCTTACCAAGCATATTGTTCTGAATACAAAAGATTCGTTTAAACCATGGGAGATGTAAACTGTTATATAAGTTCGCTAACTGAGAAAGAATAAAATCATCTTTCGGTAATTTTTGTATCAAGGTGTTATATTGAGATGTTTGTCGCAACAAACCTTTTAAGGATAAACTCCTATTTATAAATCTAAGTCCTGATAATTTTTCATCATTACTAAGATTGTTTGAATACATTAAATCAATTATATAACTTATAACATTAAGTAGAGATTCTTTATGCTCTACGGCTTGAGAAGTATTATGCATCAAAGAGGCAATATGCTGAACATAATGATAATAACATCCTGTTATCATAGCTATTGAATTAGCCCGAAGGACAGCTTGCATTAATAGGACATTATCCTCATAGTAAGAACGAGAATGCTCAAAGAATCTAATGTTATTATCATGAATAAGTCTTCGTCTAAAAAGTTTATCCCAAATAGCACCATCTCTTAAAATATCAATTTTCTCTTGTAGTAAATTGGCCAGTACTTTATTTGATAAATGCGAACGAATAACTGTTTTGTCTTCAAATTCCATTTGATATTCTGTATATACAACATCAAATTCCCCATCATGAGTTGCTGAATAAAGCTTCTCATAATAATCGACATCAACCCAATCATCTGAATCACAAAACCCAATATAATCGCCTTCAGCAACATCCAAACCTGCATTCATTGCTCCACCATATCCTTTATTAGTCTCAAGATGGATTACTTTTATATTCGGACGCTTTGTTTCATATTTTTTAATAATTTCACGGCATTCATCATTTGCCCCATTATCAACCCAAATAAATTCTATATCTTCGAGTGTTTGTGCAACCAATGATAATAAGCATTTCTCTAGATATTGTTCGGTTTTGTATATAGGAGTAATTACAGACACTTTAAGCATATTTCAATTTCATCTCATTTTAGTAATTGTTTTGTTGTCAAGAAACATATTATTTCTCCTCTAATCCTGTGGCTATCTCCTGATAAGTTTTGCCGGACAAACGTATTTTGCGCAATTTGTTATAAGATTATAGAATTATCTTTAGCAAACGCCATAATACGGTCATTTTGCTCTTTATAATCCTCTTTATCATC
This sequence comes from Candidatus Gastranaerophilales bacterium, assembly GCA_947628355.1. Lineage (GTDB taxonomy): Bacteria > Cyanobacteriota > Vampirovibrionia > Gastranaerophilales > Gastranaerophilaceae > Avigastranaerophilus. The sequence goes on from CANQZO010000049.1 coordinate 6,952, forward strand.
AGTGTTTTTTATGTATCCAATAAACATTATCTGTCCAAATTAATAGTTTGTCAAAAAAACGCCAAATGATATTATCTAGGGAACGCTTTATTATAGTACTCAAATTCATATTCAAAAGTCAAGTAGTTGACAGCATTTTTCCAATAATTCTTTTAGAATAACACTATTTTAGTTATAATCTTACGGTTCTTCAATTAGTTAGCATTTAACGTTCCTTTGATTATTAAGGCACAAAAGGTATAAAAACCCTCTAAAAATCATTATGTTCTAAGGTTTATTCTTTTTATTAATAAATTGATAGATTGGAACAATACTCACGTGCATAAGCCTTGCTATTTGTGTTATAGGCATTCTTTTTTCCAAGAGTTTGATAATGTCTTTTTCTTTACCGTCCCAAATGTGCCTTTTATTTTTTCTTCCCTGAACTAGACTAAGTTTGCAACCACTGGATTTTATACGGGCTAAAGCTTCTTTAGTGAAGAGCTATTCGCTTATTTTACGTTTTTTTCAAAACAGCACCGGCACTGGTATTGGAACAATGCCTGTCGCACCGCTTTAGGCGGTCGATTGCATAGACGGCGACTGTGCGAGTTTGGGTTACAGCACGACGCTGCCAGTTAATTGCAAAGATTATGTCAGCTGTCGTTCAACACCAATTATAAAGCTTGTCACTATAAAAACGAATATTATTTCTGCCCGCTCGGCGAAGCTTGTGTAAAAATACCATAAACCGAGGAAGAAATCTCCGACCACTCATAGCAAACAACATCGTTACAGTACCCTAATGACTAAAATTCTTTATTACCCTGAATAACTCCTGACATATGCTCGTAAGCCGTTGTTCAATAAAAATATTACTATTTATTATAGGCAAAAGACAAAATTTATGATAATATAAAATTGTATTATTCATTTTTTATACTCTCATCTAAAGGAAAAGAAGCGCCTGATTTGGTGATGGAAGAAGTATATTATCATTTAATTTCAAAACAAGAAAAACGAGACATAGATGATATGCGTGTCGCTGTTCAAGATGCTATATCTTACCCGACAGCACTTGATGACGACAGGGCAAAAGCAAGCAAGAAAAAACCGCAAACCTTGGAAAATAAAGGCTTTGCGGTTTGTTTTCAATGGTTGCGGGGGAAGGATTTGAACCTCCGACCTTCAGGTTATGAGCCTGACGAGCTACCGGGCTGCTCCACCCCGCGATAATATAGCGCTTCTTTTACGCCCATATCCGTCTCTTGTCAAGCTTTTATTTAAAAAAATAACGAAATTATCACGGCAAACACCAATACTGCCGCCACAATCCAATACTGCCACCGCATATTTTTCTCCTAATTAAACAACACCAACGCCGCCGCCACAATCACAACCACCAAAAGCGCGGCCCAATGTTTTGCCGTCATTTATATATCTCCTTTTCGGCCATTATAAAGTGGCTTTACTGAATAACAGCCTCCGACATGTCATCATAGAGCTCAAAATCGCCTTCTTCCATACGGCGTAAAGTTTCTTCCGGCATGTGAAGCAATTCGGCCATTTCTGCGAGCGTAAAGTTACGGCTGCGACGCATGAATCTTATTCTGGCACCGATTTGCTTTTTGGCGGCCGCGCTGAGCGGAATAACATCCTCTGCTTTCATTTTATGTATACCTCGTAATCAATCTAAAGGCGATATTATACTAATAATACAACTTGTCAACTAATTTATGTTATTTTTATATAAAACTTAGCAAACATCACAAAAAAGCCGCCTTTGAAAGGCGGCTTTAATCCTTGACGGCTCTTGCCTAAAGGCTGATGAACACAACCTTATGCACATTTTGCAAATCATCGTTGCCCAGAGCAATCTTTTCTTCCGGATTCCAGCGAATGCCATACAGACGCCCTTCGTCGTCTTCGCGGATAGAAACAACTTTGGCCTCGCTTTCCGACACAAAATATACTGCAATGTCGCCGACGCTGACAACTTCCTGCGGATCTACAAACAAAACCGAACGCGTCGGCAAAAGCGAACCCAGCCGGCGGGTGCAAAGATTGATCGCATAAGCATCTTTTTTGTTATACAGCTGAATCGGTCGTTGGACTTTTTTGACTTCTTCCTCAAAATCGACAATAATATCACCGTCTTTGCCGGCGGCGCCGAAGACCGAAATCTTCATTCCGTCGGGAGCCACATTGCCAAACGAAGCAATTGCTCCGCGCGGCGTCGACAAAAGCTTATATTTGGCATCGTTGCGCTGAATAATCTCCTCAAGCATACCACGCTCGTCCAAACTCTTAATTTCGTCGCGCAGCTCTTCCGGTGACATTTTGATGGCCTTGGCGATGTTCTTAAACTCTTTGTCAGAAACTTCGCGCTGTCCCATCTCAATCCGATGATAAACCGACAGCGTCATATCGGCGCTTTCTGCAACTTCAATCAAGGTCAGATTCTTTTCGTTGCGAATTTGACGCAAACCGGCGCCCAAAGTCTTGAGACCGGACTTTTCGTTAATCTTGTTACGGCGTTCCTGCTCGCGGCGCCAGGCCTGCACAATCTCTTGCTGAGAGTTTTGCTCGTTGACAAACAACTCTTGCAGAGGACAATCCAAAAACTCCGCCACGCGCACCAATTGTTCCTGATCAACCCGGCGATATCCTTTTTCAATCTTCGAGATTGCCGACAGGCTGACACCGAGATGATCGGCCAACTCTTGCATTGAACGCCCGCGCAACCGGCGGTACATCCTGATTTGGTTTGGGAAAATAATTTCTTCCATTTCAGATTACCTCATAAAAAAGATACACAAGATTCTGACAAGTATATTAACCGTTGGAAAATATTAATCAAGAAAATAGTACAAAAAAAGACAATTTGTGTACAAATTATTTTCCACAGTCAAACGTCAAATTACTTCCGGTGTATCTCCTTATCAAGCTTTTCCAGCTCATCGATATAAGACGAAATAAGGCTCAAACCTTTGTTCCAAAATTCCGGACTCTTGGCGTCAAGCCCAAAAGGCTTAAGCAGTTCGTCATATCGCTTGACTCCCGTTTGCGACAACATGTCCAGATATTTGTCGGCAAAATTCCTGACCTTTCCCTCGCGGTAGACCTGATACAGCGAGTTGACCAAACAGTCGGCAAACGAATAAGCATAGACATAAAACGGACTATGGAAGAAATGGCTGACAATCGGCCAAATGGCGCGACTGTCGTCATCGACGATAACATGCGGACCGAGGCTTGTGCGCATTTCTTCCAGCCAGATTTCCTCCAGCCGGGCGCTTGAAAGCTCTCCGTCGCGCCGCTCCTGATGTACCCGTGTTTCAAAACAATGAAACGCAATCTGTCTGAGCGCCGTATTAATCATATCGTTGACTTTGGAAGCAATCAGACACAGACGAGCCTTGGGATCGTCAAGCCGCTGCAACAAAGATTGAAATGTAATCATCTCGGCAAACACCGAGGCCACTTCGGCCAAAATCATCGGCGTATCATCGTTAAGTTCGCCTTGTTTGATTGACAGCCGCATGTGGCAGCCGTGTCCGAGTTCGTGCGCCAAAGTCAGCACATCGTTTTGCTTGCCGACAAAATTGAGCATCAGATACGGATGAAACTTGGCCGGCAACGGCATGGCAAAAGCTCCGC
>CANQZO010000050.1 GCA_947628355.1 Candidatus Gastranaerophilales bacterium
GGAGTCCATGGGGGCATAACCCTGCTCTTGTTGATGATGTATTCCCTACTTGAGTTGACATAAAAAATTCCTTACATTTTTGTAAGGAGTTCCATTATATAATAATCGGAACTCGCAATTATTACTTTATTTATTGAGCATTCCGACTTTAACGGCCGCGGTCCGGCTAAGGAGTTTCACCTTATTTCCTCTATTAATTTGTTATAATCCTATCATGCTGAAATTTTTACTGCAAGATATTATACGTTAAATCTAAAATGTACAATATCTCCGTCTTGGATTATATAGTCTTTTCCCTCTAATCTTGTTAAGCCTTTATCTCTTGCGGCGGCATAAGAGCCTGCGCTGACAAAATCATTGTAGCCTGTGACTTCTGCGCGGATAAATCCTTTTTCAAAATCAGTATGTATTACGCCTGCGGCTTTCGGGGCTTTTGAACCGGATTTTACGGTCCAGGCTCGTACTTCTTTTTCTCCTGCCGTTATAAATGTTGTTAAGTCGAGCAGTTTGTATACGGATTGTATCATTCTTTCTATCCCCGAGCTTGTAACTCCAAGGTCTGAAAGGTATGCTTTTGCTTCTTCGGGTGATAAATCAACAAGTTCTGCTTCTATTTTCGCTGATATCACAACTACGTCTGCTTTATGCTTTGAAGCATATTCTTTTACCTTTTCAACATAAGCGTTACCCGTTGCTAAATCAGCTTCACTTACATTTGCCGCATATATTACCGGTTTTATACACATTAATTGTGAATTTCTGGCAAATTCCAATTCGTCACCGTCAAAATGGTCTTCTAAATTGATAAACATTGCTTCTGACAGAAGCTCATTGAGCTTTGTCAGAACATTATATTCCAATACGGCTTGTTTATCACCGCTTTTTACTTGTTTTGTAAGTCTTTCAATTCTTTTTTCGATTGATGCCATATCAGCAAGTGCAAGTTCGGTGTTAATTGTTTCAATATCGTCGATGGGATTGATTTTACCCGCTACATGTATTGTATTATCATCATCAAAACATCTTACAACTTGTATAATAGCGTCAACTTCTCTAATGTTGTGTAAAAACTGGTTTCCCAATCCTTCGCCTTTGCTTGCGCCTTTTACAAGACCTGCTATATCTACAAATTCAATCGCAGTCGGAATTACTACATCTGTTTTTACTAATTTCTTTAAAACTTGAAGCCTCTCATCAGGAACATTTACTACTCCGACATTAGGTTCTATTGTACAAAACGGATAGTTTTCGCTCTGCGCATTCTTTGATGATGTTAACGCATTAAATAAAGTTGATTTCCCTACATTCGGTAAGCCTACTATTCCTGCTCTAAGCATATAATTTCCCTTTCAATTCTTATTTTAGGGTAATATAAAAAAATACTTTAATCAACTTTTAACCGTTAATTTCATTATCTGAAACTATTTTTATTTCAAATTTACTTCCTTTAGGAAGTGAAATTCTGCCCCCTTTGGTAAAAATTGCAATAACCGGAGAAAGAACAAAATTTACGGTATAAACTGCCGTTCCGCACGCTAACGGTACTATTGAAAGAATATTTACAACAGGTACGGGATACATAGCTTTTGCGGCTTCATGCGTCGCTCCGAATACTTTTTTACCGGGTTTTAGCGCTTTCGCGCAGTTACTCCAATAACATCTTTTTCCTTTTATGTTATTTAAAAATATTTTTTTTGATTTGGCTAAACTTACTTTTGTTACTATATTGGATTTTATTCCGTTAAAGTAAATTTCATCTATGCAAAGTTCAATTAAACCGCCGTTTCCGCTTAGCTGAGGCGGATGTGAATCTGTTATCTTTCCTTTAAATATTGTTCCTGCAGGGATTATTGTTCCCTCTTTTGTAGTAATTCCGTTTATTGCGCTGAAACTTACGTATGTGCCTTTTTTACTTTTATCTGATATTGCGCTGTTGAGGCTTAATGATACTTTTGTTCCGCTTTTAAGCGTGTATTTTTTACCTGTAGGATTATATTTCGGAACAGACGGCGCAGATGCATATTCCTCCCCTGCCGTAGGTACATAAGACGGAACAGGCGGAAGTTCATCAGACTCAACATTATAATTTTTTCTTATACCTGCATCTATTGAATCGTCAAATTCCGTGCAAAATCCTGCAATCGGCATAAAACTTATTATTAATAATATGCTTATTATCTTTTTCACATATTTATTTTATTATTTTTTTTATAAAAATCACTCAATTAAATGAGTGATTATTTTTTTTCAGGTTCTTCAAATTTTTGGATTTGAGTTTCTAGCCCTGTCCACAACTTTTCATATTCATCTTTAACAACATTTTCAATAGAACCTGCTTTTTTATATTTTTTATACATTTTATCGCTGAATTCACCAAGAATACTTAACGCTCCGCCCGATATCAGTGAGAACATTAAATTTTTTGCACCGGAAAGCATTTTTGTTGTTCCGTATACGAATGCTGCAAAAGTTCCGACCAGAGGTATGCAGGTTGTTAATACTGCCGAAATTTTTTCATCTTTATCATCCCCTTTACTTATTGCATAAGCACTTGCACCGATAGGGAATAATACCGATAATACATCTGTTGTTGCCGAGCCGACCTTTATTTCTGCCTGTTTTAAGAAATAATCACCCATTTCAAGTTCTGTTGCACTTTTGAGTCCTTTTGTTATTTTATTTGCCAGTTTGTTATATTCTTTAAAACTGCGCTCTGATATTATTTTTTCACTTTTTAACCCCTGTAATATAGACATTATTTCATCAAGCGAACTGTTTGATGCTTCTTTTGCTTTTAATATTTCTTCTTTTAAGGCATCATGAGCAGGTCTTGACAGTTCTTCCGTTGCGTATGTTCTGTAATTTTCTATATTAAAAATATTTTTAAATTTTTTAAAAAATCTTTCATCTACTTTTTGAGGTAAATCGCTTAATAACTTTATTCTCTTTACGTCACGCGCTTTTCTGCCTCCAAGACTGAAGTTTTTGTCAAAAAGTTCTTCCGTTAAATTAGTTTTTATTCTTAATTCTTTCAGCCATTCTGCCAGTTTTTTTGTTTCAGAGCCTATTTTTATTTGTTTGTTTAGTTCGCCCTCGCTTAGTTTTTCTAAATTTGTTATTTTATATTGCTTTAAAAGCGAACTTAAATCTTTTAAACTTACTTCCGCTTTATTATATTTTTTCCCTAATGTCTTATCTGTTATTTTTTTAAATAACTTGGCGCATTTTTGTGCAAATTTTCCCGTCACTTTATTGCTTCTGAATACTTTATCTGTTCCGCGGTCTTTTATTGCAGTAAAGTTTGATGCTGCCTGCATAATATCTATTGCTTTTTTTGCGGTTTTCTTTCTTCCGTATTTAAGTTTGTCGGAAAATGATTTTATCTCGGCAGCCTCGTGCTTTTGCAGTTCTTGTGATAATTTTGATTTTATAAGTGTTAGATTATTCTTACCATGAAAACCTTTTGCGAGTACAAGTCCGATTATTCCCGCAGTTAATATCATGGAAGCAATGGTTGAACCGAATAATATTTTCTTTTTTCGGCTGCGGGGTTTTGTTGTTATTTCTGTTGTATCATTTTTGTCATTATTTACTACGGTAGTATTTTTTACACAATTATCAGCTTGCTCTAAATTGTACTTTGGGAACAAGCTGAATATATTATGTGATTGTATATTATAATTTTGGCTCATTTAATTTTACTTCTTAAAAGGATGCAATATCGCATTTTTTCCGTTCTTTATTGCAGTGCCGAAACTTTTAAACCCTGCGGATATATTGGGGAATTGTTTTGATAATTTTCCGCCTTTGTCAGATATGAATTTTTTTGCATGTTCTAATACCTTGGATATTTTATCTTTTCCCTTGTAGGCGAGTATGGCAGAAACTATAACAAGCCCGATGGTCGTTATTGCTGTATAATCTTTTTTCTTGGAAGTATAAACTTTTCTTTGGGGATTAGTTTGAGCATTTTTTTCAGCTCTTTTTTGAAATCCGTATGAACCGTATTTTGAAGGGGGAGCACTTACACCAAAACTATACATAATTTTCTCCTTTACTTACTTTTTTATCTGCCATGTAAAAACAAATGAATTTGTAAAATTGATTTTTTTTAATGATTTGTAAATTTCTTTTAACAATTTTTTATACTCTGAATGCTGTATTTTTTCTTATAAATATTCCTTTTTTTTGAAATTTATCGGATGATAGAGTATAGAGGATTAAAAGTTAATGTATACTGCAAATGAAAAAAAATCCGAATTAAATCTAATGGCTCAAAATTCATTGGAAGAAGCGAGGCAGTTTCATGAGAGATATCTTATAAAAGGTTTGCGCTCTGACCTTGATAATGCCGTTGATAACTATATTGACGCAATTAAATTTAATCCTAATCTTCCTGAAGCATATTATCGTTTAGCTACACTGCTTTGGGATAAGGGGGAAATTAATCTGACTTCTGCAATAGAACAATGTAAGGCGGCTGTAAACTTATCGCCCGAGAACCCTAATGCAAGAATTTATACGGCTTTTTTTCTTGAAATGGCTAAAAAATATGACGAGGCAGAAAATGAACTCAAGCAGGCAATTAAATTAAATCCTTTTAATTCCGCACGTTCAAGACTTTCGCTTGCTTCAATGTATTTTGATAAAATGCACGACAATTCCGTTAATTTTAAAGATTTTTCAGAATCACTCTATTATTTGCTTTCGGGCAGTTTAAGTCTTGCTTTTGATTCTCCGTCAGTAAAAATGCTTTATAAAAATATTTCAAAAAATATTTCCGTACTTTTCTTTGATGTCTTAGGAAATATTTTAGAAAAAACAAAAAATTATTCCATGGCGCTTAAGACCTATGATAAAGCCGTTAATACCACGGGACGAGGAGAAATTTATTATAGAAAAATCGGCGATATTAATATTAAAAATGAAGAAATCAATGATGCCAGAAATTCCTATATTAAAGCATTGGAAAATAATCCTTACGATAAAGATTTATTATTAAAGGTTGCTACTCTTACTCAAGTTTATTTTGAAGATGACGTAAATACCGCAATTGACTGTTATACAAAAATTTTAGAACTTGATGACAGCCCTAAAATATATTATGAACTCGGTCATCTTTATCTTAAAAAAGAAGATTTTATAAATTCAATAAATGCTTTTAATCTTGCATTAGAGCGTGATTGTGAAAATCCGTTTTATCATAACGCGCTTGCATACGCTCTTATTAGAGCTGAACAGTACGAAGAAGCCTGCGAACATTATAAATTTGCTATTGATAAAAATCCAAATCCCGAGTGGACTTCTATTGTATGTCAAGCATTAGCGTCTTTGTATTATAGTGTATTTGATGATGTTGATTCGGCACTTGAACTGCTTAAAACCGCTGTTATTCTTGATGAAAAAAATGATGACGCTTTCTTGGAAATAGGTGATATCTATTTTAACGGTGAAGATTTAGACAGCGCCATTAAGGCTTATTGTGAGGCAATTAAACTAAATCCTAAAAATGCGCCTGCATATAACAAATGTGCAATGGCTTTATGGCAGAAAGATTTTATAGAAGAAGCAATTATTTCATATCATAAGGCTATTTCCGTTAAACCGGACTATTATAGTGCATATAATAATCTTGGTGTTATTTATCTTGACGGTATTCGAAATCTCAAAGAAGCCAAAAAACTTTTTGAGACCGCTCTTTCTTTAAAACCCGATTATGTAATGGCTAAATTTAATTTAGGTCGTACTTTGCAGGCTATGGGAAAAAATATTGAAGCTGCAAAATGTTATCAAAATGCGCTTGAATTAAATGAAATCAGTAACGAAATTAACTCTGAAGAAATCAGCGAAAAATTATATTCAATTTTTGAAGTTTAATAATCGAAATGATCTTTTTTGTTTAAATATTCTCTGACAGTATTTAAAGCAGCTTGAATAATTCTTGTAATTCTTGATGAAGATAAACCGACCTGCTCTGCTATTTCTTTTACCTGCATATTACGGTAAAATCTGTATTCAATAATTAATCTTTCCTTTTGCGGCAATTTGGAAATGGCTTCTCTTATAACTCTGCCAAGTTCTGAAATTTCAGCTTTTTCATCGGGTAGAGCCGCGGGGTCTTTTATAAAATCAAACGGAGAATCGTTATCCGAGGCAGCGGCAGCTAAGCTGTCTATTGAAAGTATTGTTTCATAGATAGCCTCTCTGACTTTACCCGGGGTAATCGCAGAGTCTTCATCATTTTCAATTTCTGCACCGTCAACACCGTCTTCATCCTTACTGTCTACATTTGTATGTTTTAGGGAATACCACTTATAACGATTTCTTAGCTCATTTCTTATTGCCCAGCGCACAGCCGTAGCAATATAGGCATTATTATATCTCGCAAGCTGTTCGTCGGTTTTATCTTTTATCATTACTTGTATTGCAATAATACCGATACTTACAAGTTCATCATAATCCACCATGTGTGATGGAATTCTTTTATGCTCTACCTTTGCTACCTTTTCAATTATTTCAATGTAGTCTTTTATTTTTGCGTGCATTTTTACAAGTCAGTTGTCTTCTACTTTATATTACTACCTTTTTGTGAATTTCGCAAATTGTATACAAATATCAATATTTCCGCAACGGCTTTATATAATTCGGGCGGTATACTTGAATTTACTTCTACCATTCTAAATATAGCCCTTGCAACAGGCGGATTTTCGATAACCGGTATTGAGTGTTCCCGTGCTATTTCTATTATTTTTTTTGCAAAAAGTTCTGTACCTTTTGCAAGTAATTGCGGTGATTCCATTTTTTCGGAATCATATTTTAATGCACAAGCAATATGAATAGGATTGGTAACAACAAAGTCGCAATCCGGAACAGAATCCATCATTTTTTGGCGAAGCATTTGCTGTCTGCGCTGTCTTAGTGCTCCTTTTACCTGCGGGTCGCCTTCTGAGTTTTTGTATTCGTCTTTTACTTCTTTAAAAGACATTTTTTGGTCTTGCAGAAATTTCCACCTGACCATTCCGTAATCTGCCGCAGCTATTATTAAAAAGGCTATCCCTGCTTTTAGTATAAAGTCTATAATTATTGAGCCGAATTCATTTATTATCGCAAAACTGTTGTCTATTGCAGCAAGCCCGATTATTGCTTCTAAGTGAGCGTTATATACCATCCAGCCTATTATTCCGAGTATTACTACTTTTAATATGTTTTTGACAAGCTCAAACGCAGTTTTTGGCGACATTAAATTTTTAAAATATTTAGAGGGATTTAATTTATCTAATTTGGGTTCTAACGGTTTTGTCGTTACTAACGGACCTACCTGTATAAAATCGCCCAGTATTGCAATAAATGCAGCAGCAATTAATATAGGGCCTATTATTAACAGTGTCGGTTTAAATATTGCTATTGCTAAATGCACAAAACCTATATCTTCTATATGTTTATCGGGGATTTTATCGTATAAATATACAAATAATATTGATATTTGATCCCATATAAACGGGGCAAGTTTTACTATTAAAATAAACATAACAAGCAGGGCTATAGCGGTTGAAAAATCTTTTGATTTTACAACCTGCCCTTCTTTACGGGCTTTTTGCAGCTTTTGCTGGCTGGCTTCAAATTGTTTATCCTCGTCACCCATTTATTTCCCTGCTTTTAATATTTTACCATTGATACAACTTCTATTTCCGAGGGCAGATTTTTTCTTCCGTTAAACTCGGTTAATTCAATTATAAATGCAGCAGCTTCTACTTTTGCCCCTGCTTTTGTTAATAATTTACAAGCAGCGCCTACTGTTCCGCCCGTTGCAAGTAAATCATCTATTACTATTGCTTTTTTACCTGCTTCTATTGCATCTTTATGAATTTCAAGTTTATCCGTTCCGTATTCAAGCGAGTATTCTTCGCTTATCGTTTCTGCGGGAAGTTTCCCGGGTTTTCTTATTAAAATACAGCCTGCTCCTATATTATATGCCAGTGCCGAGCCGAATATAAATCCGCGTGATTCTACTACGGCTACATAATCTATTCCTTTATCCTTAAATTTTTCGGTTAAAAAGTCTATCATCGCTTTTAGAGCCTGCTTATCTTTTACTGCCGTTGTTATATCTCTGAATACTATTCCTTTTACTGGAAAATCATTTATATTCCTTATCTTTTCTTTTACAAATTCAATACTTTCCATTATTCTCTCCTTAATTTTCTATTTTATTTCGTTTATAATTTCTTTTGCTAATTTGACAGGGAACCCTACTATATTGTCATAATCCCCTAGTATTTCTTTTACAAAACCGTCGGGGAGCTCTTGTATTCCGTAAGAACCGGCTTTGTCATAGGGCTTATATTCTTTTATATAATTTTCAATTTCTTCATTTTTAAGATTATTAAATGTTACTTCGCTTGTTTCGCTTTTAATGATTTTTTTGTTATTTTCATTATTTATTACACAGATTGAAGTTACAACTTTATGAGTTTTTCCGTTTAACAGAGTTAGCATTTGTTTTGCTTCGTTAAAATCTTTTGGTTTCCCCAGTATTTTTTGTTCATAAATTACTAATGTATCCGCACTTATTATTATTGCGGGGCTGTTAACTTTATTTACTACCGATAAACCTTTATTCTGCGCAATTTTCTCTATTAATTCGTATGAAAATTCTTTTGTTTCTATATTTTCATCATAATCGGGTTTAATAATTTCAAATTCCGAAACTATTTTACTCAACAATTCTTTTCTTCGAGGCGAAGTTGAAGCAAGTATTATTTTTTTCATTAATTTTCCACACTAAAATGATTAATTCATAACTACATTGTAATTAAAAATTAATCATTTTGAAAAAATTACTTTATATTATTTGCAGTTTGTTTACAATTACCGCCTTTTTAATTTTGGAGGATTGAATGTTAACCTTAGATATACAACTGATTTTGAGGTTACATCACTGCATATTCCTTTTAATTTTGAGTTCATTTCTATCATACTGCGCTGCATCATTGCGTAGTCATTCATTGCCGATAACATTTTTTGCGAATCAACCAGTTTGGTTGTTTCCGGATTATCCATTTTTAATTTTGAGTATTTTTTTACTAATTCCCTGTCTATTTTATCTTTTGCTCCGATACTCATTAAGTTTTATCCCTCATGATTTATCTGTTCCCCTATGTTTATATAAACAATTTTTTTTTGAGTAAATTGCTTCTTGATTTTACATTTATTACAAATTGTTAATATAAATTTTAAAATCCGATTAAACTCGGGAGCTCTGTATATTCAAGATTTAGAGCTTGGGCAACTCCAATATTGGTCAATTTCCCGTTATAAGTGTTTATACCTTTTGCAAGCGAAGGGTCGCTTTTTATTGCTTCTATAACACCTAAATCGGCAATATTTATCAGATATTTTATTGTTTCATTGGTTAATGCTATAGTGGATGTTCTTGCAACGCTTCCCGGAATATTAGCTACACTGTAGTGAATAACTCCGTATTTTTCGTATGAGGGATTATCAATAGTGGTAATTCGGTCTATTGTTTCAACAATTCCGCCTTGGTCAATTGATACATCTACAATAACGGAGCCTTTTTTCATATTTTTTACCATGTCTTCCGTTATTATGGAAGGTGCTTTATGACCCGGAATAAGCACTGCGCCTATTAATACATCGGTTTGTTTTGTTAATTCTTTTAAAACCGGTTCGCTTGATACATAAGTTTTTACTTTTGAACCGAATATATTATCTATATTTCTTAATTTATCGGTATTTATATCTGCTATACTAACGTCAGCCCCCATGCCTACAGCTATCTTTGCTGCATTAATGCCTACATTTCCAGCGCCTATTATTAATACTTTACCTTTAGCTACACCCGCAATCCCGCCTAAAAGTATTCCTGCTCCTCCGTTTCGATTTTCCAGAAGATTAGCTGCTATTTGTATTGACATTTTTCCTGCTACTTCGCTCATCGGTACTAAAAAAGGGAGTTGTCCGTCCTTTGTTTGTATTGTTTCATAAGCTATTGCGGTGACTTTTCTATCAAGAAGCTCTTGTGTTAATGCTTTTTCAACAGCCAAATGTAAATATGTAAACAGTATTTGATTTTTCTTTAATAAACTATACTCACTCGGCTGAGGTTCTTTAACTTTTACAATTATTTCAGCTTTGTCATAAATTTCTTGAGAATTATTAAAAATCAGCGCGCCTGCATTTTGATATTCTTCATCGCTGAAACCACTGCCAATACCTGCGTTTTTTTCAATAAAAATCTCATGAGAATGTTTTTTTAATAATTTAACCCCTAACGGAGTTATAGCTACTCTGTCTTCCCTAACCTTTTGTTCTTTCGGAACTCCGATTTTCATTTTATTCCTCTTGTTCTTTTAGTGCCTCATCAATTTCATTTATTATCATTTTTGCGGCGGATACAGGGTCTTGAGCGTGTGTTATCGGTCTGCCTATTACTATATAATCAGCTCCCGCTTTTATTGCATCCGCAGGTGTTACTATTCTTATTTGATCGTTTACTATTGCCCAAGTTGGTCTTACCGCCGGACATACAACCAAAAAGTCCTCGCCT
>CANQZO010000051.1 GCA_947628355.1 Candidatus Gastranaerophilales bacterium
TAGAATAGTTAGTATCAAATTCATCGGGTAACAGGTCATTATCGGGCCACATAGTAGTGTCATCAGCTCTTGTAGCAGCAAGATTTAAACTTGCCGAAAAATCAGAATCGGATAAATCTGCTTCTTTAACTATGCAACCTGCCATATCAGCGTCGGTAAAGTTGCAATAATTAACGGCAGCATAACTGAAATCCGTTCCGTTAAGTATACTTTCGGAAAAATCACACTCAACAATATTTGCTCTTGTAAAATCAGCCGCATTTAAGTCACAGCCCGTAAAGTTTACGTTTGATAAATGAGAATCCGTAAAAGTGGTACCTGCTAATTCCGCACCCGAAAAATCAACTTCTTCAATAGTTATATTTGAAAAATCCAATTCTGTTAAATCAAGCTCATCACCCGCATTTTTTTTATAGGAATTGAATTCTTCGGGATTTTTAATGATTAACTCTGCAAGTTCTTCTTTTGAATACATATAAATTCTCCTAAATTCTCATCTGTCAATACAACTTTTTAATGCTATTCCCCAAATGAATTATTTTATAACATATATATTCATTTTCTCGTTTTTTTTAATTATGTCAAGAATTTTTAATAAAAAGGCAATTTTTTTTTATAAAAATACTTTATATAAAAGTAGGGTAGGTTTTTAGGTTTAAATATTTTGTATAATTTTAACAGAATAAACAGTACAGATAGTTCAATACTTGTAAACGGAGTTAAATCATTAAATTCGGCTGAAGTCTTAAAATATAACAATGCCGGTGGTAAAGATTTATTTGTTCACTCTCATGCTCAAGCTAAATCAAATGTCAGTGTTCCGTTTAACAGTTTTTATTCACCGCAATTATTATTAAAGGCATATTCTGATGAGAGTTATGTTAAATCATTAATATCGAAAAATTCTGAGTTGCAGAATATGTTGCATGACAGGGGATTAACCGAAATTTATCCTCAAAATATAACACAAATCACTCAAACTCATTTAAAGACTACAACAGCTAATGCAATGAGAATTGCAAATGAAATGGGAATAAGCGCTGCCGATAAAAAAATTCTTGAACTGGCTTGCGTTTTTCATGATTACGGAAAAATATTAATCCCGCAAGAAATACTTAATAAACCGGATAAACTTAATGCTGATGAAAAAGAAATAATGGATATGCACGCGCAGCTCGGATATCAGCTTTTATCAAAATCTAATATGAACAAAAGAGTTTTGGAATTAATAAAAAATCATCATAAACCTTGTGCGGAAAATGCGGATATATTGGGGCAAATACTGTCTGTCGCTGATATATACTCAGCGCTTAAGGAGCAAAGGAGTTACAAAAAACCCTTGACTGAAAAACAAGCATTTCAAATCCTTGACCAAAAAGCTAAACAAGGCGAAGTAAGTACAGAAGTAGTGGAGGCTTTAAAAAAGTCTGTAATGTCCGCAAAAACCGCATAAAAAAAGAACCCTCATTTTGAGGGCTCTTTTTTTAATCCATAAATTAAACAGCTCTTTGAACTTTACCTGCTTTTAAACATGAAGTACAAACTTTTATTCTTTTTACTGTTCCGTTTTCCATAACTTTAACGGACTGTAAATTTGGTGACTGTCTGTAAACATTATGTTTATGAGAGAATGAAAGTTTCGCTGCTTTCAAAGGTTTTTTTCCGCATATTGCGCATTCAACTGACATTTTTCTTTCCTTTCAAATTTTATATGTTTGAAATAATAAAGTAAAAATAACAAATAATCAAGTTCACTTTTAAAAATATATTAAATAATCGAAACAAAAGTCTTAAAATCTGTAGTAATCGGTTATTATTTACTATAAAATAAATTGCATGGATATAAAAAATAAAACGGTAAGAGAAAAAATAGAAGAAAGAGAAAATCTTTTCTTATCAAAATATGCTTCAAAAAGTGCTGATACAAAAGGCCGTAAGCGTTATGAAGTGCCTTGTACTCTCAGAACCGAATATCAGCGTGACCGCGACAGAATACTACATTCAAAGGCTTTCAGACGATTAAAGCATAAAACACAAGTCTTTTTCTCACCCTATGATGACCATTTCAGAACAAGAATGACGCATACTCTTGAAGTATCTCAAATTGCAAGGACTATTTCAAGGGCATTGGACTTAAATGAAGATTTAACTGAAGCAATTGCATTAGGACATGACTTGGGGCATACTCCGTTCGGACATAGCGGAGAAAGAGTCTTAAACGAGTTAATGCCGAACGGATACAGACATAATGAGCAAAGTGTCAGGGTTGTTGAATTTATTGAGGACTTAAATTTAACGGCAGAAACAATAGACGGTATTTTAAATCATTCTTATCAATGTATGCCCTCTACCTTAGAAGGTCAGGTTGTCAGAATTTCAGATAAAATTGCATATATAAATCATGATATACAAGATGCAATCCGCGCAAAAATTATAAAATCTGACGATATACCTAGAGAGTGCGCACTTTATTTTTCAACAACAAACAGAATAAGGATAACGAAATTTGTAAATGATATTGTTGAAAACAGTTATGAAAAAGATAAAATATTAATGTCGGATGAGTGTTTTAAGCATTTTATTGATTTAAGAAAATGGATGTTTGAACATGTTTATAATAATTCGCCCGCAAAATTAGCTGAAGATAAAGCGCAGAATGTAATAAGGCTCTTATTCGGTTATTACTGCGAAGAACTGCAAAAACAATATCCGAAAAGTTCAAAAGATGAAATTATGCGCACTGCCTGCGATTATGTTTCGGGTATGACTGACAGATATGTATTAATTAAATATGAAGATAATTTTCTTCCCTCTCCGTTAGTACAAAAAAATAACGATGAGTTTTTATTTAAACTGGCTGAAATGAACGGATTAAAACAATAAATGGCAACAAAAACATACAGTGAAGCGGTTGATGAAATTAGAGCGCGCCTTGATATATTAGACGTTGTACAATCCCGTGTTGTATTAAAAAAGCGCGGTGCTAACTATTGGGGCTGCTGCCCGTTTCATAATGAAAAAACGCCGTCATTTTGCGTAAGCCCGCAAAAAGGAATATTTAAGTGTTTCGGCTGCGGTGAGGGCGGTGACGCAATTACCTTTTTAATGAAGATTAACAACCAAACATTTGCGGAAGTAATTAAGGATTTAGCCTCACAGTTCGGTATTGAACTTCCTCAATCAAAGAGCGGTTCAAAAGAGTACGGAGAAGAAAAACAACAGATTAAATCTATACTTCAAAAAGCGTGCGAGTATTATCATAATAATCTTCTTACTTTACCTGAGGCAAAGCCTGCCTTGGAATACCTTGAAAAAAGAGGTATTACACGTGAAATCATAGATGAATATAAGCTCGGATACTCACAAAAAGGTTATACGGATTTACAAAATTATTTTAAATCCGAGTTTGTTCCTGCTGTTATGGAAAAATCGGGGTTAACCGTAAAAACCGAAAAGGGCGATACGGTTGACCGCTTTAGGCACAGAATAATGATTCCCATTAAAGATGAAGCAGGTAATGTAATCGCATTCGGGGCAAGAGCAATAGAGGCAAATCAAAATCCTAAATATTTAAACTCTCCCGATACTCTGTTATATAACAAAAGCCGAGTATTGTACGGAATTGATATAGCTAAAAATGAAATGATAAAAGAAGACTACGTAGTTATAATGGAAGGGTATTTTGATGTTATATCCGCACAGGCTGCAGGTTTAAAAAATTCCGTAGCCTCATGCGGAACGGCGCTTACTGTTGACCATGTTAAATTAATTGCCAAATATTCAAAGTCGCGTAAAATATACCTCGCTTTTGATACGGATGCTGCAGGATTAAAGGCTACACAAAGAAGCACTGATGTTATAAAGGAAGCATTTACGGGGCTTGGTAATTTAAAAATATTTGACCAAAATTATAAAGGGCTCTCTGATGATAAATATACCTGCGAAATAAGAGTTGTCGCGCCTTTTGACAGTAAAGACCCCGATGAATATATCCGCGAATACGGAATTGATGAGTATAAAAAATACATAAAAAAAGCTCCTCTGCTCTTGGATTTTGAAATGGAGCAGGTGCTGAAAGAATATAAAAGTGATTTTTCTCCCTCGGATAAATTAAAACTCGTAAAAAAAATCATGCCTTTAATCGAGGAAATTCCTAATAATATAGTTCAAAATGAATATATAAAGATTGTATCTGACAGGATTGATATTGACGAAAAAGCATTGATTAGGGAGGTAAACAGAAATAAAATGTTTCAAACCGCTATGCAGGAACAATTTGAGGGAATTGTAACAAAATCTTCAAATATCTGCGAAAAAGCACAAAAAAATTTATTATCCTTGTTTCTAATCAGTGAAAGCGATACGGATAAAAAATATTTATCTGAAGTTATAAATAATGTTAAATTTATAGACAAAAACTTAATTATTATTCGGCAAACAATTGACAAATTGTTATATGAGGTAAATAATGAGGTTGAAAAATTGATACAAGCCCTGTATGCAGAATTTGCTGAGGATAATGAGTTAAAGGATATAATAACAGATTTAATATATATAGCTGAGAGCTTTAAAAACCTGTCAGAACGAGATTTTAAGCTGGTTGTGCGGGAAAATGCGGCAAAGATTCAAAAATATCAAGCTGAAAATGAAAGAAAAGAACTTGCTGAAAAGAATAAAAAATTGAGCGATGATGACGTTGAATCTATGCAATACCAAATGCAGCTCAGAGATAAGCTGAAAAGTAAAAGATGAGCAGAAACAAATAATAATTGTGGAGAAACATACAAATGAGTAAAAAGAAATTGTCAGATTTATCCGTAGTAAGTATGATGGATGAAGACGAAACAATCGAAACTGAAAACGAGGAAACTTCCGGTATTATTTTAATGACAGAGCCTGAATCAATAAGCCGTGACGGTATGGATGTTATTATGAATTCGGAACGTAATAAAATTATTGATACAATGGAAAATGAAGATTTATTTTCTGCTGATATTGCCGATGAAGATGAAGAAGATGAAGATGTTAATATGTCAGATGCTATGCTGACTAAAGGCGTATCTTTTGATGACCCTGTAAGAATGTATCTTCGTGAAATCGGACGAATTAAACTTTTGACTGCCGAACAGGAAATTGATTTGGCGAAGAAAATAATACAAGGCGGAAACGCAGGTGCTATTGCAAAAAGAAAACTTGTTCAAGCTAATTTAAGACTAGTTGTTTCGATTGCAAAAAAATACGTAGGCCGCGGTATGCTATTCTTGGATTTAATCCAGGAAGGAAACTTAGGTTTAATTAGAGCTGCCGAAAAATTTGACCACGAAAGAGGTTATAAGTTCTCAACTTATGCAACTTGGTGGATTAGACAGGCTATTACAAGAGCTATTGCTGACCAGGCAAGAACAATAAGAATTCCCGTACACATGGTTGAAACAATTAATAAATTAAAGAAAGTTACAAGAAAACTTGCACAAGAACTTTCGCGTAAACCTACGGAAGAAGAACTTGCGGTTGAAATGAACATATCTGTTTCAAAATTGAGAGAAATCGTAAAAGTTGCTCAAGAACCTTTGTCATTGGAAACTCCTATCGGAAAAGAAGAAGATTCAAGGCTGGGCGATTTTATAGAAGATAAAGATGCTGATGCTCCCGTTAAAACTGTAGCTCAAGAATTATTAAGAGAAGATTTAGCGGAAGTATTAAGCGGTTTATCTCCGCGTGAACGTGATGTTTTAAGATTAAGATTTGGTATGGATGACGGCAGACAAAGAACATTAGAAGAAGTAGGGCAACTGTTCGGAGTTACTAGAGAACGTATCAGACAAATTGAAGCTAAGGCTTTAAGAAAATTAAGACATCCAAATCGCAGTAAGAAATTAAAAGAATATATTGAAGTTTAATTTTTGAACGGGAGTTATTTAACTCCCGTTTAATTTTTGTGAATTTCAAGGTATCATAATAATATGAGAATGTTAAAAAAGATATTCATTTTTTTATTTGCTTTTTTTATTTTTATATTGCTGATTAGTTATTTAGCATTCTTATTCGTACTGCCTGAGGCTGTTAATTCTAAAAAATTTCACGAATATCTTAAAACCCGCGTTATTGAAAAAGGAGAGGAATATTCAGTTATTCTTCCCGATAATATAAAATTAAACACAAACCCCGATTTATCGTATATTTTAAAAATATATTGGCGGGGCTCCGAGTTAAATTTATGCGGAAAAATATGGAATTTAAGTAAAAATGCAACAGTAAAAATAAGCGGTAAATCAGTTCCGATTAAAGAGCTTGAAGCAACTTTATTATATTTTCAAAAATTGAAAAAGAAAGATAAGGTCTTTATTGAAAACTTTAAGGATTTTTCGGGTACTGCCGATATTGATTTAGTATTTAAAAACTCCGGTTTATATGGTGTATGCCGTGCGGAAAAATTATCTGCGGTATCATTATTATATAATGTTCCGATTGTCTTTGATAATGCAGTATTTTACTTTAACGGCAGGCATATTGAAGCGCGCTCATACGGAAAAATCGGCGCTGAAAAGCTATATTCAAGTTTTGAATTAAATAATCTTGCTATGCCAAGCCAGACTGTCAGCGGTATTGTAAGAGCTAATCTGAATGATGAATTCGTAAAAACTTACATGCCCGATTTTAGTATAAAGGATATCGCACAAACTTCGGTTAATTATTTTGTAAAAAATAAGAAAGTTAATGTAAATTATTTATTAAAACTTAATAAAGGTGCTGATATATATTACAAAGACGCATATTTAGGAATGCGTGAAAATAACAGGCGATTATTTGTCAGAACATTAAAAGACGGTGATACAATTACAGTTACGGAATACGATTATTCGCTCGTAAACGGTTCCAAAATTGATAAAATTTTAACGGGGAATGGTTTATTTAAAAAAGAAGACACGGCATTTTCGCTGCAAAATTTAAACTGTAAAACAAACGGATATGCGCCTGTTTCCGTTACGGGGTCATTTGGTAAATATGTAAAGGGCGGTGAATTTGACGGTGATGTCTATTACAACGCTAAAAAAAATCAATTAACCGGTGATTTTAGCCTAAAAAATTCAAGATACCAAGATTTTATTATAAAGAGTTCACATATTAATGCGGATGAAAAATTAATCAAAATTACAGCCTCGGGGAGTTATGACGATTCTGACTTCCACTGGGAAGTTTCCGCGTTAAATGATTTTAATGACCGAATTCATGTATATGATATGGATTTATTCATTGATGAATTAATCATAAAGAGCAGTAAGAAGAATAAACAACAGTCAATAAATATTGATATTGCGGAACAGGTAGAGGATATAAAAATAGATATAGATAATTGGAAAGTTAATCTCGGTCGAATTTCCCGAAAAAAAGTTGCATTAAATAATGTTGTATTAAAGGGGAGTTTAAAAAAAGGAATTTTTAAATTTTCCATGCCTGCCGTTAGTTTTGCTAACGGAAAAATATCGGCATCAGGCAGATATAATTTTAATGATGAGTCATCAATAGTTGATTTTACCGCCGATAATATTAATTCTGATATTGTTGCTTCAAAATTATTTAATCTTCCAAATCAAATCCATGGGTTTGCTTATGCAAAAGTTCACGCACATGCAAAAAATAATTTTGATGATATAAAAGCTCATGCACAATTTAAAATTAATGACGGCTATTTATTAAAGCTGGGCAGTACGGAATTTATGATTAAAAAATCAAAAAAAATAAAACGCCCAATAAAAATAAAAGTAAAAGACATAATAAATGTTGATATAACAAAATCGAAAGCATTAAGCTCAAACATTGCTGGAAGTTTTGATATTGATAATTACGATATGAAAAATATTAAATTAACTTCAAGTCAAAAATATTTAGCTTTATTTATAGAGGGAAAATATAATATTAAAGTTCAAGATGCCGAGTTAAAATTATACGGGAAATACAACTATTCCGCCCAAAAGGGAATAAGAATTCTATTTATACCACTTTCTTGGATTGTAAAAGTTGCATTCAGACCCGAA
Organism: Candidatus Gastranaerophilales bacterium; assembly: GCA_947628355.1. Lineage (GTDB taxonomy): Bacteria > Cyanobacteriota > Vampirovibrionia > Gastranaerophilales > Gastranaerophilaceae > Avigastranaerophilus. The sequence continues at coordinate 8,037 of CANQZO010000051.1, forward strand.
AAAACAAAAGATATATATGAGGATAAATTAAAATGTGTTCCTCAAATAACTGCAAATCCAAAAGATGTGCGTTCCTTTAGAGTTAATTTAAAAGGAAACATCAATAATAATGATGTAAAAGTTGAATTGAAAAGTATAATATAAATTATAATTTAGCAGTCAAATTCGCCATTTCAATAGCGGATTTAGCAGCGTCAGCTCCTTTATTACCTGCTTTTGTTCCTGCTCTTTCAATAGCCTGCTCAATATTATCACAGGTTAAAACTCCAAAGATAACGGGAGTATCGGTATTAAGTGCAACAGCCGCAACTCCTTTTGAAACTTCCGCACAAACATAATCATAATGAGAAGTAGAACCTTTAATAACTGCACCAAGGGTAATAATGGCAGCATATTTACCTGTCTTAACCGCTTTTTTCGCAATTAACGGAATTTCAAAAGCACCCGGAACCCATATTACATCAATGTTCTCCTGCTTTACTCCGTGACGGGTTAATTCATCTATAGCACCTGATAATAACTTTGAACCTATAAATTCGTTAAACCTTGCTATTACAATACAATATTTTTCATTACCTGCTGTAAGCATTCCCTCGATGATATTTGCCATTTTTTCTCCTTGAAATTTTTTATATATTGATTTTACAATAATGAAAAAAAATATTAAAGTCAGTTATGAAATCTTTTACATGAGATGTTAAAATTTTCGTGTAAAAAATACTGATAAATTTGAGCAAATGCAATATCTCTTTTAATTTGAGCCTGTAATTTTTCAATATTTTCAAATTTATTTTGATTTCTTATTTTTGTAATAAATGATATTTGAATTTTTTTGCCGTAAATATTTTCGTTAAAATCGAGTATATGAACTTCTGTTTTAAGTTTTTGTTCATTTTCCATTGTAGGAGCATATCCGTGATTTAAAATTCCGTTATATTCTTTACCGTCTGTACATACTTTAACGTAATAAACCCCGTGAGGAATGCTTATTTTACATTTGTCATAGTCTATGTTAGCGCTTGGATAACCTAATTTGGAAGCAATTTGTTCACCTTTAATTACAATTCCCCTTATAAAATAATTGTATCCCAGCATTTTAGAAGCGTTAGGAAAATCCCCCAATTGTATTTTATTTCTTATGGCAGAACAGCTTACAATACTATCATCCACAACAAAAGGCGGGACTTCAAAATATTTATATCCGTATATTTCTTTATTTGAGTTTAAAAAATGGCTGTTACCCTCTTTATTAAACCCGAAACTGTGATTAAATCCCGTTGTTATTGCAATCGGCGAAAAATATTTTATTAAGATATCTTTTAAATATTCCTCAGCCTTTATATGTGAATATTTATTAAAATCAAGTAATATAACATTATCTATGCCTGTTAATTCAAGCATTTCAAGTTTTTCATTAAGCGTTAGTATTTGAGGAACAGCTGCATTAGTTAAATAATTAAGCGGATGTTCTTTAAAAGTAATTACAACAGACGGACAGTTTGATTTTTGTGCAATATGAACAGCATTTTTTAATACAACCTTATGTCCAAGATGCACTCCGTCAAAAAATCCAAGTGCCAATGAAGAATTTTTGATATATACTAAATCGTCATAAATTTGCATAATGTAATTATAGACAAAAATAAAAAAATGTAGAATACTAAAATAAGAGGTAAAATGCCGAATAATAATATAAAAAATGTAAACAGAATAAAAAGTCCGTGTGTATTTGACACTTGGAGCAAGTATTTTGGTGCTTATTTTACCGATGACGGCGGTGTTGTATTCAGGTTATTTACTTTTTCAGATGTGAAAAATGTTAAAGTTGAAGTAAAGCCTCATAACAAAAACATAATTTCGTTTGATATGAATAATTTGGGCTTTGGTGTTTGGCAATTGGAGCTTGATAAAGGTATTGTTCAAAATTATGACAGATATAGGTATATTATATCCCGCAATGGTGAAGATATACCGGTAAAAGACCCGTGTTCAATGTATCAAGACGCTTATTTCAAATGGTCAAGACTGTATAATCATTCACTTTTCAATTGGACAGATAAAAGCTGGATGTGTGATGAAAATGATAAAAAAATAAGTCGTCAATCAAATATGACAAATAAACTTCTGCCCGTGAGCGCACTTAGAATTTATGAAATACACATTGGTACATTCACGGATGAGGGGACATTTAACTCGGCAAAAGAAAAACTGTATCATATAGCAAAAGAGCTTCATTTTAACGCAATTGAAATCATGCCCGTTGAAAATACATATTCATTTAACTGGGGTTATGACGGTGTTGATAAATATGCGCCAAATCATACATACGGAACACCTGATGATTTAAAATCGTTAATAGATTATGCGCACAGCCTTGATTTAAACGTAATAATGGATATAGTGCCGAACCATTTAGGTCCCGATATAGC
>CANQZO010000052.1 GCA_947628355.1 Candidatus Gastranaerophilales bacterium
TCCCTGCCGATGCCGAAATGATGAAGTCACTTGATCACCCGGCAATACCAACAATTGTAGATATTATTGATAACGAAGAAAGCGAATATATCTATGTTGTTATGGATTATGTTGAAGGTGAATCGCTTGATAAGATCCTAAAAGAATATGGAGCTCAGCCTCAAGATTTAGTAATTGATTGGGCAAAGCAAATATGTGATGCATTAGGCTATCTTCATTCTCGAAAACCACCGATTATTTACCGTGATATGAAACCGGCGAATATAATGCTTAAGCCGGAGGGCAATATAAAAATTATTGACTTTGGTATTGCTCGTGAGTATAAAGAAACAAATCTTGCAGATACGACAGTTCTTGGAACAAAGGGTTACGCTTCTCCGGAACACTATGGTTCACGACAAACTGATGCAAGGTCGGATATTTATACGCTTGGTATGACAATGCACCATCTTGTAACGGGTGTTGATCCAAGACCGGCAGATTATATTTATGCACCGATAAGGCAATGGAATCCTGAGCTGTCCGGTGGTCTTGAAAGAATAATTGATAAGTGTGTATCTCCTGACCCAAAAGATAGATATCAGAATTGTAATGAACTTCTATATGCGTTGGAACATTATGAAGAAGAAGACGATGCATTTAAGAAAAAGCAAAAAGGGAAGCTACTGACATTCATTATTTCAGTATCACTTGCAGTAATATTCGCTTTAACAGGCTTTACTACAACGAAGCTGAAGAGCAATAATTATAATAATTTAATTAATATAGACAATTTTGATTATGCTAATGCATATTTACATATAAGTAGCGCAATAGAAATTGATAAAACAAATATCAGTGCTTATGAAAATTTCTTAAATTATATTATTGGTGATGACAATCTTAAATACAATATTAGCAAAACGGAATCTGAGGGCTTTTCCCAAATATTCGATAAATTAAAAGCTAATTACACTAATAATAATTATGGTGAAACATTTGCAAAAATTGCACTTAAGGCCGGAATATATCACTTATTTTATTATGAAGCAGAAAATTCAAATATAAGTGAAAGAGCGTTAAAAGCAATTAAGTATTTTGAGATTATTAAAGACGGCAACTTTAGTGAGTCGGAATTGGCAGATAACTTTTTCACAATATGTAATATTTATGAAAATGTTTATGATAATAAAAATGTTTATGATAATAGTGGTGAATCAATTGATTATAAAGAACAGTATGCAAATCTATTTTCATCACTGAGGAAATGCATAGATTATCTTGAAACAGAGGAATGTACAGAACTCCTTAAATCTGACAATGGTAAATCACGCACTAACCTTGTAAAAATTGCTATGTATAAATCGTCTCTTGATTTTATAAACAAAGAAATAAAAAAATTTGGCCCTGATTATGGAAATGTTGATGAAGCTGAAGTAATTGATTTAATTGATACTATAAATGAAAAAACAAACTCAATTAACGAAAAAGGGACTACTATAGTATTGCAAAATCAAAAAGAAGTTTTAAAAGAAATAAATATGGTTAGAAAAACTGTTGAAACATTTTATGCGCATTTGGATAGTTAGGAGGAGCGATATGTTTGACTTATTTATAGCAGTGGGGGCTAATGTAGCGACCGCCGCAAACGGCTCCACAGATGATTTTTATGCGCAAATGGCAAAAACATATGGGATCATTTCAATTGTAATGTTTTGCTTGGCAGGCGTGTGTTTAGCCTTTGGTATTTTTTGCTTCTTTAGATTTAATATTCCTAAGATTATCGGAGATTTATCCGGCAGAACAGCAAGGAAATCTATAGAGCATATGCGAGCGGAAAACGAAAAGAGCGGAAATAAATCATACAGACCTCATCCGGTTGCGCAAAGCAGAGGAACTGTTACAGAGCCGATAAAGCAAAGCGGCAAATTTAAAACGGCGCAAAAGCAACCTGCTTCAAGCAATTTTGCACCTTCACTAAGTAACATTGGTAGCGGAGCAACAGATGTACTTGATGACCCGAATGCAACTCAGCCACTTAGTTTCGGTTACGGAGCTACGGAAGTACTTGAAGAAAAGACACAGATACTATCAAATAATGATGATATACACGGATACCAAAATCAATCGAAAACTAAACTTAAGATGATTCAGAATATTGTATTTATCAACACAGAAGAAGTTATTTTATAAGAATAATGGAGGATATAATTATGAACATTAAAAGAAAAGCAGCAGGCAAAATTTTGTCGTCGTTCCTTGCGTTAACTTTATTGCTTGGAATGATACCGGTTGGTGCGCTTGCATCTTCAAAAACACATCCCGATGTGTTCACTGTTACAGTTACAGATGAAAAAGGTGCAGAAGTAGAAGATGTTTCTGTAACTATCACACCTGTAGATGATATTGGCATTCCAATATTTTCTGAAGTTACCGGCAGTGATGGTGTTGCTGAATTTCAAGAAATAACAGATTATTTTAATGATGAAGGTGTAGAATTTCAGGCAACATATGAAGCAGCCAAGGAAGGTTATGACCGAACTGTCTGTGATGAAAATGTAACAATTTCTGAAAGTGACGGGAACCTGGATGTTACTATTATTACTACACAAGCCCCGGAAATAACTGATGTTACGGGTAATCCTGACGAGTGGGTTAAAGAAGCAACCTTAACTGTTGTAGCCACTGACAATGATGATACCGAAAATTTAAAATATAGAGTAAATGGCGGCACTGAACAAGACAATGCGGATTTTATAATCACAGAAAACGGAACATATAAGTTTGAGGCGATCGATAAGGGCAAAAATATTTCAAAAATTTGGGAAGTGGTTGTTGAAAAAATAGATAACAAAGCACCTCAAAATATCTCTTTATTAGTCAATCCTGAATCTTGGACAAAAGATGATATAACTGTAACTGTTTCTGCTGTTGATAATGAATCCGGATTAGACGATGAGCCTTACAGTATAGATAATGAAAATTGGCAGTTGGATCCTGAATTTATTGTTAAGGCAAACGGCGAGTATACTTTCTATGTTAAAGACCGTGTAGGTAATATCGCTCAATCAGAGCCGACACATATTACAAACAAAGATACGGAAATCCCTGTTATAGATAGCATTACTATAAAATATAATGATACTCAAATAGATGAAAATACATATATAAGCACAAAAGAGACTTACGCATTTACTGTAAACGCAAGTGATATAGGCTCAGGCGTTGCAGCCTTTAGTACAGATGGAACTGATTGGAAAGAAGCAGCTGAAGGTGAAAGCTCTTATACATTTTCGCTTCAGGGAGCAGAAGAGTATACATTTTATGTTAGAGACGCTGTAGGCAACGAAAGTGAAAAAGTATTAAAAATGAATATTGACGAAAATGCTCCGATTGTTACAGTTGAACCGAGTGCTACTACCCCAACGGCTCAAATAAGCTACACAGTAAAAGCTGAAGAGCCTGAAGAAGAGTCAGGGCTTAATGCGTTCGCATATAAACTTGACGAAAACGATTGGACAAGCGTAAATGAGTTTGAAATTACAGACAGGAACGAACATATAATTTATGTACAAGATAATGCTGTTCCTGCAAATATCTATTCAGCAACATTTAGAGCAACAAATCTCAACCTGAGCAATCCGTCAATAACGGAAATCAAATTATCTTCAACTAAATGGACAAATGAAACAGTTAAATTTGAAGTGATCTCGGAAATTGTTGAATATCAAGACGAAGATGGCACCTACAATTTCCCAATTGCCGATTATGAAGTAGACGGTGAATGGCAAGAATTTACAGATGCAAATATTACCAACATCTTTGAATTTGATGATTGTAAAGAGCATACCTTCCGTGTTAAAGATACTTCAGGTAAATGTTCTGATTACTTCACAATAGCAGCAACAAATTATGATGCTGCAACACCAACTTTAATTGACGGTGAGGCAATTATATTTGACCAGCAAAATGAAAGTTGGTTTGCGAATCTGTTAAATAAGCTCAGCTTCGGCAGATTCTTTAACGAAAGATTGGTTATAACAGTAAATGCAAAAGATGTGCCAAACGATGAGAGTAACGCGTCCGGTATTGTATCTGCGATTTTTGAATTCGTTGATGTTAATGGAGTAACATATACTTTTGATGCAAATGAAATCGGAAGTGAAGCTTCTAAAAATGAAACGACAATTCAGTTTGTTGTTAAAGGCGAAGAACTTCCCCGGAACTTTAACGGCTACGCAAATGTAATTCTTGAAGATGCTGCAGGCAATAGTGATACGATTAAGGTAACTACAGCGAATTCAAATATGGGAAATATACCTGATGATTCCGAGTTCTACTTTATGATTGAAAACACACAACCTACAGTTGACAGTATTACTCCGAGCGAAACATCTGTTGAAGGTATTTATAAAGAAGATTATTCTGTTGACTTTAAGCTCAGCGATAAAGACGGCGTCAATAATTCTGGTATAGGAATGGTTAAAATCGATGTAAACGGAACAGAGGTTTTACTTGAAGATTATCAGGAAGAAACAGCGCCGGAAAGTATCGTAATATCAACGAATGCAGCGAACAAAACTGTAAACAATGTTTTAATCGAAAATTGGAATAATGGTGAACTTGAATATTCTGTTTCTGTAGTTGATAGAGCAGGCAATGTTTCTGAAACAAAGACGGTTACATATTGTTTTGATCAAACAGCTCCTGAAATTATCGGCTTTGAATTTTCAAAAGCTGATGACGGTTATTACAAAGATGGGCATTCGTTTGACAAGGTGTATGAAACAGTTACCGCTATAGATTATGGATTTTATTTCAAGAATACAGTTGAGGTTACAGTGACTGCTAAAGACATACAAAACGAGTCCGAAGCAATATCTGCCGGTGTTAAATCTATAACTGTATATCTTGAAGATACCGATAGTCAAAAACTCTATACAGTTAAATCGGATGGTGATGAAATTTCGGAAATTCCTGATCTTAGTGAAATCGAAACGGTTACTACGAATGATAAATTATCATTTGTAGTTCCAAAGGATTTCAAAGGACAGATATATGCCTTCGCTACAGATAATGTTAATAACTCTCCAAAATCTTGCCGATTTATTACAGATAACGATGTTAATGACAATGGTTTTGTAACTCCTGACGGCTCAATTATTGAAACAGCCGATAAACACACAAATACATCATCTATAGAATTTACTCAAATCCCCAATGCACAAGGCACACAAAACAATTCATCAGGCTATGCCTATAAAGGCAATGCACAAGCTGATGAAAAAATGGATTATGTTAAAAATATAGGAAATGATAAGGTTCCGCTTTATAACACCGATATTACCTTTGGTGTCAAAGTTTCAGACAGTTATTCGGGCATAAGAGAAGTATCCTTTACAATTATTGAGGGGTCTAAAACTACTGTGAGAACAGTACAGATTGATAACGAAGGCAATTTCGTTGATGAAAATGCTGCCGGTTGGGTTATTAACGAAAGCACAAAAGATACCAATCTTGTAACCGAAATGACAAACAATATATCGGTCAGCGGAAATTACAATGATATGGTCCTTCTTGTAGAACTTACAGACCGTGCCGGCAACAAGAGCTATGATTATTATGTTTTTGGTATTGATAAAACCGCTCCTTCAATTACCGTAACATATAATAATAATTCAAGTGACACACAGTCAAATACCGGGGATTACTTCAAGGCAAATCGTATTGCAACTGTTGTAGTAAAAGAACGAAACTTCAACACTGAAAATGTTAAATTTACTATTAAAAATTCCGAAGGACAAGCGCCTAAGGTTATTGATAAGGGGCAGACAAAGGTCGACAAGACCGGAAACGGAGATGAAAACGAATATACATATACAATTACTTATAAAGAAGACGGTGTATATTCATTTGCAGTAGCTTATACAGATAGAGCCACAAATAAAGCAAATGTAGATACAAAGGATTCAGTCGCTCCATATGGATTTATTCTTGATAAGACTATGCCAACTATTTCTGTTTCTTATGACAATAATGAGGCGCAGAATGAAAAGTACTTTAAGGCTAACAGAACGGCAACGATTACTATCGTTGAGCATAACTTTGATGTAAACAGAGTAATCATTACTCAAACTTCTGCCCTTTCAGGAAGCAGTATTCCAAGTCCTTCCGTTTCTTGGGTCAATAATGGCGACACTCACACAGGAACAATTCACTATAATAATGACGGCGATTATACCTTCAATATTACAATGGATGATAAAGCGGGCAATAAGGAAACCGGTGTAAATTACGGCAATTCTGTTGCGCCTAAAGAATTTACGGTTGATACGACTTATTTGGATATCGTAAAAGTTGACGGTATTGCCGATCAGGGCATACTCGGATTAAATGACGGTAAGGTTGAAGAAAATGCAACGGTTACTATCACGGTTAACGATGTAAATCTTGATAATTATAATATTCAGCTTACCAGAAGCCGAGTCCTTGTAGAAGGCGAAAGTTATAACAAAAAAGATGCCGAAAAAGAAAATGTCAAGGATAACCCGAGTGTACAGTGCGCAGAAAACAATGTTGATGTAACTGCCGAATTTGTTAAGAATTCATCAGGAAATTCAAATGCCATTGCAACAATTTCTATTCCAAAGGTAAATGAAGATAATGTAAAGAATGATGGATTATACACATTAACAATAGAAGCTAAGGATAAAGCGGGCAATATTTATGATACAAACAGAAATATCATTACATTCTCCGTAAACCGCTTTGGCTCTGTATTTACATTCAGTAATGATTTGTACAACCTTATTACTGATAATGACGGTTATACTAAAAAGGTTACGAGCAGTAATTTGAATATTTATGAGTATAATACTACATCAATCAATAGCCAAAGTGTTCAAATTTCTTTAACTGGTTCCCCTATTATGCTTGAGTCAGGCGTTGATTACACAGTTTCTGAGGACACAAAACAAACAGACACTTCTTGGAGCAAGTATACTTACAATATTAAGCCTGATAATTTTGTAGATGATGGCGTATATACACTTCGTATAACATCAAACGATGCCGCTAATAAAGCTTCACAGACACTAGATTATGATGTATGCGAAGCTGAATTTAGAGTTGATTCAACTGCGGCAGAAATCGAAACAATTAACTATTCACCAGAGGTAAATGAAATTCTCGGTGTTGCTTCCGCAAGAGCAGAATATCTTGAAATAAGCTTTACAGTACAAGATTTAATTAGGCTTGAAAAGATCGAAGTATTTGTAAACGATATGGAAAATCCTAAATTTACATATCAGTATGGTAAGGACTTTGAAAATTTTAAAACATTCAAACCAGAGCCGATTGTATTGGAAGGAAGTTCAGATCAACAAAGCTTTAAAATAGTAGTAACCGATAAAGCCGGTAATGTTATTGATACATCAAAAGGCGACAGTAACGGTAATGCATTTGAGCCGGGATATCCATTCTTTGATCATATTACCGTATCGACAAACTTACTCGCTATTTGGGCTAAATCTCCAATATTCTGGGGAACTATTGCTGGTGTGGCTATTGCAGCAATAGGTATCACGATTCTTGTTGTGCTCAAAAAGCGCAAGAAGAATGAGAAAACGCCAAATGAAAACTAATTTTCATTAGTAAAATTTAATATGCAAGGCACAGTGCTTCTGTGCCTTGCATAGAACTTTGAAGTTATAAATATGTATTTTCAATAAAAAATATATATTTATGAATTTAATTTATTTATAAATTCGGAGCTATTTGTATGAAAGATTTATTGCAATCGGGAAAAATAAGTGAACATAAAAGTTCACAGAATATTGCGTATATTTTGGAGGATCCTTCCCTGTTTAATTTAACGGGATATAAGGTCCTTGTCAGTCAGGAAAAAAATAGCTTTATAAAATGTGCAAAAGTATTACATAATGGGAAAATCAAGCTTTTATATTTTACTTCGGGCAAGAAAAATTTAAAAAATATGATGTCTTTGATTGATACCGATACTTTCATAACAATTGTTTCAAACATTATTAAGACGGTAATCGATATTAAAAATAATGGCTTCTTGTCTTGCCAAAATTTAGATCTATCTTTTGATAAAATATTTGTCGATACACATACATTAGAAGTGAATTTGATATATTTACCGATTAGCAATACAAGTGATGATATATCTTCATTTGAAAATGAATTAAGAACAGACTTAATAAAAGTAATAGCTTCTACCCCGTCTCTTACAAATTCAAAAATGAATAAAATAAGCGGGCATTTATCAAATGGGGCTTTATCGCTCAATGAACTATATCAAAGCATAAGAGAAGAAAATCAAAGCAGCGGAAACGGAAGTTATTCTGTAGAATACGATGACAGGATACATGTGTTTGGTTCACAGCCCACATTAACATTCACTTCTTTAGATCCAAACAATCCATTAAGCTTTGAAATTAAATCCCCTGAATATATTATAGGTAAAAATCCATCAAAGGTTAATGGCGTTATAAGTTTTAATAAAGCAATTGGAAGAGTTCATTGCAGGTTTATTTTCCAAAACAATTGCTATTATATAGTTGATGGGGATGGAATAAAAGGAAGTACAAACGGTACATATGTAAATGGAATTAGATTAAGGGATTTACAGTTATTTCCGGTAAAAAACGGTGATGTTATCCGCCTTGCAAACAGTGATTTTTCAATTCATATATAGAGGGTGTTGATCAATGGGAAAGCCAATAGTTATTCTTGCGGATACTGATGAGATATATCTTTCACCTCTTGAAATAAAATTTTTAGAGGAATTAAACGGTAAAATTGAATTAGAAATAATTACCGATGAAGCTTATTTTAACAAACATTTTTCAACGCCGCAAAATGCTGAAATTTTAGTCGTCAGTGAAGAATTATATTTCAGTGATTTACAAAAGCAAAATATCGCCAATATATATGTTTTATCTGAAACTTTTGATGAAGGCGGTACTGAAGATTTAGGTATAACCAAAATTTTCAAATATACAAATACTAAAGAAATTTATAATTTGGTAACCGCTACAAGTTCAGGCATAATACATTCAGAAATATATAAATCAAAAGAAACTTCAGTTGTTCTATTTTATTCTGCGGCCGGTGGAGTTGGAAAGACAACACTTGCCATATCTATGTGTTCTTGTTTATCTAAGTATAAAAAAATTCTTTATATAAATGCTCAAAGATTAAACTCTTTTCAGTTTTATTTGATGAACACTTCATCGGTTCCCAATAATATTTATACTGAACTTCTTAATGTCGATACAAATATATTTAATAAAATCAAACATGTAATCAGAAATGAAGGATTTGATTATCTCCCTCCCTTTGGAGCATCTTTATCATCACTAAACATTGATTTTAATATTTATGAGAAAATAATTAAATCAGCAAAAGCAACTAAAGAATATGATGTAATTATAGTCGATACGGATACTGCTTTTGATTCCGCAAAAGCGTCACTGATAACTATGTCGGATAAAGTAGTTATTGTTACAACACAATCTAAAGCTTCTGTTAATGCAACTAATATGCTACTTAAAAATATGAGCTGTAATGACAGCGAAAAATATTTATTTGTATGTAATGATTTCCAAAATGACAATTTCAATGCATTGGTTTCGGTTGATACAAAGCCGAATTTTACCGTTAATGAGTATATAAAGCATATACCTAATATAGACGAGTTAAAAATCAGTGATATTTCAAATAATGTCGAAATGCAGAAATTATCTTTTTTGGTAGTGTAGGAGAATTGTATGGAGAACAAAGCTATAATCATTTTTAAAATACATAAAAGAAATTTTGAAACAGATTTGGAAATACCACTTGATATTTCATCAAATGATTTGGTAAATGCTTTGAATACGGCATTTGATTTAGGGATTGACACAAGTGATGTTTCTAACTGTTATCTTAAGGCAGAAAATCCGATCGTTTTGCTTAAAGGCAATAAGGAACTGGATAAATTTGGCGTAAGAAACGGAACTATTATCAATTTTACAGAATAATAGGGGCAGATTATGGAATACGGATATATTATAAAATTCTCAAGTAAAAAAGTATATAAGGAGATACAGCTACCTGTTGATTGCGAACTTGTAAAAATAGGTATGGATATATCCTGCGATGTTAGACTTTATAAGGAAGATTTTTTTGAAATATTCCAACTTGAATTATCAAAAACACATAATGAGTGGCAAGTAATATGCTCTGAAAATGTTTATGTTGATGCCGGGGATGTCAGAAAACTTGTATCAAAATCTTTAAAGCACGGAGATACATTTGCGATAAGGTATCAAGATTCAGATCAGGAAGTATTCAAGGTTGAGTTTTTATATGATTTTGACAATGGTAAAAAAAACTACGACCGTATTATTGATATATCCTCAGCTAAGGTCGTTACTATAGGCAGC
>CANQZO010000053.1 GCA_947628355.1 Candidatus Gastranaerophilales bacterium
GCTCGCAAAAAACGGTTTTAGAGCGTGAAAAACAGCCTACTTTTGATATAGTTATTGAAATTATTGACAGAAATACTCTTGCCGTATATAAAAACACGGCAGAAGCTGTCGATTACATATTAAGAGGCTGGCCTATCCGCCCCGAAATAAGAAAAGTTGACCAAGTTTACGACACTCAGCCTAAAGAAGAACAAACAATCGTACAGGAAAAAATAAAAGAAGAAGAAGAAAATCTTGCAAGCCAGAAATTAAAATTCAGTTTTTCAAGGCAGGAATACGTTAAACAGGTTAAGGATTTTAAAAAGATTTATATTTATGCGGTTTCAAGAACCGTGCTTGATAAAGTTTTGGAACGACTAAATTTGCAGGCGGAAATAACCAGAAATATTGAAGAAGCCGACATTGTAATTGTTCATAAAGCATTTGCAAAAGGCGGAACAAAAATATTAAGCATTGCAAACGATTATAAACTGCCGATTTATTACGTAAGGTCAAATTCAATGTCACAGGTTCAAAAGGTTGTCAAAGAAGCACTGCATATTACAGACAGCGAAACTCTGCAAGGGTATTATGACGATGCGGAGCGCGCACTTGATGAAGCAAAAGCCGCAATACAAAAAATATTAGAGGGCGCTGATAATGTGGAATTGCAGCCTCAAAACCAGCAGATAAGGAAACTCCAGCACGAGCTTGTTGAACAGCATAATCTCTCAAGCGAAAGCGTAGGTGAGGGCAGTGAGCGCCGCTTAAGAATAGTCGGCGGCAGTGATTTTAAAAACGCAGGCTGATTCTCGTAACAATTTATTAAATTCAGGAACTCATAATATATTTTCTCGTCAAATGAAATAATTAAGAGTAAGAGGATGTGTTATGAGTATTCAATATCTTGACGATTTTGATTTGGAAGAAAATTATATTAATTTAGAAGAAGAAAATGAGGAAGAAGAAATATCAACTTTTAACAATGTAGTTTTTAAAGATGATATTTTGCAGATGTATTTAAAAGATATAGGTAAAACCAGACTGTTAAAGAGAAAAGAGGAAGAAGAACTCGGCAAAGATATAATAGAGGGGGATGAGCACAAAGCACTTATTGCTAAAAAGAAATTAATTCAAGCAAATTTAAGGCTGGTTGTAAGTATAGCAAAAAAATACACGGGGCAGGGCGTTTTGTTCATGGACTTAGTTCAGGAAGGTTCTTTAGGATTAATTAAAGCAGCAAACAGATATGATTATTCCAAAGGATTTAAGTTTTCAACTTATGCAACATGGTGGATTCGCCAGACAATAGTTCGGGCAATAGCAAATAATTCAAAAGTAATCAGAATTCCCGTACACATGATAGATAAAATAAGGCTCGTAAAAAAAGCAATGTTTGAGCTTAACTACACACTCGGCAGAGAAGCAACGGAAGAAGAAATCGCAAAGAAGCTGAACATGCCCGTAAAACAAGTAATTATGGCATTAAATACAATAAAACTTGAACCTATGAGCCTTGATACTCCGATAGCCGATAATTTGTCACTTGAAGATTATATCTCTGATGATAATTACATATCGCCCGAAAGTAAGACTCAAAATACAATGTTAAAATTACACATAAATAAAATATTAAAAGAATTAACTCCAAAAGAACGCAAAATTATAATAAACAGATTCGGTATAGACGGCACTAACCCTAAAACACTTGAAGAACTGGGCAATGAAATGGGATTTTCAAAAGAAAGAATACGCCAGATAGAATGTATTGCACTAAAAAAATTACGGGCTTCCGATAATATAAAACATTTAAAAGATTACTTAACGTAATAATTACTATATTCTTAAATAATAATATGCTAAAATATTTTCGTGGAATATTTAGCATATTATTGTTAAAAGGAATTATAAATGAATATCTTTGGATTATTACTCGGGAAACAATACAATGTACTTACATATCTGCCCGAAGCAGTATTGGTAATAGATGAAAACGGAAAAATACACTACGCTAATAAAAGCGCATTCAAACTGTTTGAAACAAATAAGCTCAGAGGAAAAAACATAAATGATTACTTTTTAACGAACTCTGATAATATAATCCGCAACAGCGATGAAGAAATTAAACAAATTTTAAAAATAGTTTCGGAAGAACAAAATACAAAAATCACTGACGTAAAGGTAGTAAATGTATCCTCGGGTAAGAAAAAACGCTATATTTTAACAATAATAGATAATACGCAAGACCACTCATTACTGGATAAATTAATAGCAGAAAGACAAGAGCAGAAAATATTAAATCACACAAAAAATGTACTGCTGACAAAAATATCAAATTACCTGCGTTCACCGTTAAATTCCGTTATCGGATTTTCACAGGCAATGCTTGAGGGATTAAGCGGAGAAATTAACGATAAGCAGAAAAAATATCTGCAGATAATGAATGCCAATTCAACAGAGCTTTTGCTTTTAACGGAAAAATTAATAGAAATGTCGCAGGCTGAGTCTGATTTATATAAATTTGATTATAAAAATTTTGATGCAGCTGCATTGTTATCCGTTGTAACTAATGAAATAGCTGTAAAACTCCAAGGCAGAGATATAGCACTTACAACAAATATAGTTGACCTTGTAAAACAAAACTGTTATTCGGATAAAGATGTCGTAAAAATGATAATGACAAATTTAATTGAACAGGCATTGGCTTTAATTGAAACCGGGGCAATAAATGTTACATTATCAAACCCTCTGCCCGAATACTTGTTATCAAAAGGCTTTGAACTCGGAAATAATATTAACGAGAAATCTTATTTAATGTTTGAGTTAACAATGAAAGGAGTTGACGCTTCATTATATAACAGCAGTGACATATTTGACCCTTATGTTCAAGTTGAAAAAAATTCAAAAAAATATTTATTACAAAGTTTACTTTTAGGCAGTTCAAAAAAATATATTAATAAATTAAAAGGTGAAATCTGGATTAACAATCAATATACGAACCAAGTTTCGATAGCATTTATAATACCTGTTGAAAAGTCATTAACGGAAGAAAATACGGCGGTATAATATGGCTGAAGTTGAACTGAAAAATGTAACAAAGTCATTTGATACAAAAGTAATTATTGATAATGTAAGTCTTGATATAAAAGATAAAGAGTTTTTAGTATTAGTAGGTTCATCAGGCTGCGGGAAATCAACACTTTTAAGGATGATAGCAGGGTTAGAAGACACAACAAAAGGTGAAATATTTATAGACGGAAAATGCGTAAATAATGTTCACCCAAAAGACCGCGACATTGCTTTTGTGTTCCAAAATTACGCATTATATCCCCACATGAGCGTATATGAAAACATTGCATTTCCTTTGAAAATGCGGAAAATGAACAAAAAAGAAACAGAAGAAAAAGTCAATGAAGCAGCACAAATACTAAATTTAACCGACTTATTAAAACGAAAACCCAAACAGTTATCGGGCGGACAAAGACAAAGAGTGGCACTTGGCAGAGCCATAGTCAGAAATCCTAAAGTATTTTTAATGGATGAACCCCTGTCAAATCTTGACGCAAAATTAAGAGTCCAAATGCGTTCTGAAATAAAAAAACTGCACGAAAAACTGCAGACAACATTCATCTATGTAACCCATGACCAAACAGAAGCACTAACAATGGGCGACAGAATTGCCGTTATTGATAAAGGAGTTATCCAACAAATAGGAACACCTGCTGAAGTTTATAATAATCCTAAAAATAAGTTTACGGGCGGATTTTTAGGTTCACCCTCCATGAATTTTATAGAGTGCGAAATAAATGACGGAACCTGCAATATTAACGGTTCAATCCTAGAATTTAGCGAAGAACAAAAACAAAAACTGTTAAATTATAAAAAAGTCACTTTAGGTATCAGACCCGAATATTTTAATAACGGTTCAACAAACTTTGAATTTACTGCTCCCGTTGAGATTTCAGAACTTTTAGGCAGTTCCGTTTTAGTTTACTTTAAGGTTAATAACTCGGAATGCTCTGCTTTATTAAGTGCCGATAACAAAATAGGAAAAGAGATAAATCTTTCATTCAATAAAGATAAAATTTTATTTTTTGACTCAGAATCGGGAAACAGAATTTATTAAATTTTTGCTATTTTTACAAAATTATTAATAATAGCAATAGGATGAGCAAAAACTCTGTGGAAATCCGATAAAAAGCATATAAATTTAAAAAGCCCGAGATTTTTTTGTCCGTAGCATTTTTTATAAAACAAAACTTCACTATACATCTTATAAAGACGCGAAGTCAGACGTTTTTTAGTGGATTTGCCCTCTAAATGATAAATTTGTGCCTCCGGATTAATAAAAATATTCCAACCTGCTTTTTTTACTCGATACTGAAGTTCACTATCCTCATAATATAAGAAAAAGTCCTCATCAAATCCACCTATAGTATCAATAACTTCTTTTCTTATGAATAAGTCAGCCCCGCTAATCATTTCAACTTCTTGAACCGTATCTGCAATATTAATTCCTTTAATTTTTTTCCGTTCACAAGGAAAAAATCTGCCGAGTTTAAATGTTTTAACAATTTTAGACTTTAGAGTTGGGAAATAAAAATGCGACATGGCATGGCTTCCGTCAGCGTTAAATAAATTTCCTCCGCAAGCGCCTATTTTAGGGCAGCTTTCCATAAAATCAAACAAAATTTTAACAGCGTTATTTATTAACAGTGTATCAGTATTTAAAAGAAAAATATATTTCCCTTGAGCGCGCGAAATAGCAATATTATTAGCCCTGCCAAACCCTGAATTTTGCTTGTTTTCAATCAAAATAACCTGCGGAAACTCTGTTTTAATCATTTCGCAAGAGTTATCGTTTGAATTATTATCGACAACCCAAATATCAAAATTAACTCCCGTTGTTTTTTCATAAATTGATTTAATACAATTTCGGGTTAACTCTGAAGTATTATAAGAAACAAGAATTATTGAAACATCAATATTGCTCAAATATTATTCCTTTATAACAATTAAATTATTGGCGATTTTCATTTTGCAAGTAGGCAAAACAACATCTTGAAGCCCGTTAGCAATACTGATAACGCTTCTTGCAGCCAGAGTAACATCCTCGCCTTTATATGTAAAAGTATAATCCGTATCTCTATCCGATCTGATTGTAATTTGACTCATAATAACTCCTTAATCTATAGTTCTTCTTCCCTCAATAGCTTTAGCGAGAGTAATTTCATCCGCGTACTCCAAATCGGAGCCTACAGGCAGTCCGAACGCTATTCTTGTTATTTTTATATTAAAAGGTTTTAATAATTTTGCAATATATAAACCGGTAGCCTCACCTTCAACCGACGGGCTTAATGCCAGTATAATCTCTTTAATATTTTCGTCTGCAGCGCGTTTAAGCAGTTCTTTGATTCTGATATCTTCAACCCCGATACCGTCTAAAGGCGACAGAGTACCTTGAAGAACATGATATAAACCTTTGTATTCGCGTGTTTTTTCTATTGCAATTAAATCTTTAGTTTCGGCAACAACGCAAATTACAGACCTGTCGCGCCTTGAGTCCGAGCATATTTCGCAAGGGTCTGAAACTGACATATTAAAACATATTCCGCAGTAATGAATATTCTCCTTAGCGCTAACAAGCACCTGCGAAAAACGCTGAACTTCACCTAAAGGCATTTTAAGCAAATGAAATGCCATTCTTTGAGCAGACTTAGGTCCGACTCCGGGGAATTTTTGGAAAAATTCTATTAACTGTGCCAGCGGTTTTGTATATTCCATTAGAACAATCCGGGAATATTAATGCCTGCAGGTACAATTCCTTTCATTTTATCCTGCATTTTCTTTGCCGCATCTTCCGTTGCTTTTTTCATAGCCGTTGTAATTAAATCTTCAAGCATTTCAACGGTTTCGTCATCAACAGAATCGGGATTTTCAGCATTTATTGCAGTTTTCTTCAATTTGATTGATTTAAACTTTCCGTTACCGTCACAAACAACAACAACGGCACCATTAGCGGCTTCCGCCGTGATTTCTGCCTGCGCCAAATCTTTTTGTGCGTCCTGTAACCTTTTTTGCACCTGCTGTGCTTGTTTCATAATACTTGCTAAATTCATAAATTAAACTCCATATCACATAACCTGCTGAAAGTTATTATAAAACAAGCATTTATACTTAGCAAGGATAATTTATTTGTCCATTAACTCTGACAAGCGCATTTCTTTTTTTCGTTTTTGCTTTACCATACGTTTTGGTTTTTCCGATTCTTTGCAATCAAACGCACATAACCCCACAGGTGTTCTTTCCGCCGTTTCAAGCATTAATATTTCTTTTACAAAATTAACTATTTCACCCATATATTCCTGCCTCTCTCTACGTTATAAATATTAAACTTTTTTTATTTTATTTTTAACCTCCAATTATGCTATATTTGTTGCTATGGAAAATTTTTATGAAATTAATTATGAAAATAATATGAAGTCGCTAAATCTTGCCTTTGAATACTGCAATACGACTTTTTCGGACTCTGAAATATTTGAAATTTTAAAAGGTAATGACGCCATAAAAAAACAACTCTGTTTATTAGAACTGACACATATAAATTCTCAAGATGAAGCTGATATATTGGTTTTAAACCTGACTAATCAATCAGGCCCCGTCAGAGAAACTGCTTCCTATAAAATCCTTGATTTAATTAAAATAACGGAATATAACAAATTTTTTCAAACACCCCAAATACTTGATAATTTTATAAAAGCAATTACGGATATAAATCCCTCCGTTTCAAGAAATGCTGTTGAAATTATTAAATATGTTAAACATCCTCAATATATTTATGAAAGTTTAATTAAATCAATAAACTTAATACTTGAAAAACACTCTCTTGAAGCAAAAAACCGCTCGTACGTACAAAACAAGAAAAATTTTGCACTGTATTGGAGCCTTGAAGCAATAATAAGCCTTGGAAAAAACATCGCTGCAGGTGAAGAACTTATTAATATTTTAAATATAACCGCAAAATCAAACGATTATACAATACGCGAAAAAACGGCAAAAGCGGCAAGTATTTTTAATTTTACCAATATACTGGAACTATTAAAAAACGATACAAATATTTATGTTCAAAATAATCTTATGGTATAATTTTTCCGTAAAAGAGGGTAATTATGTTTTTTTCACGTTTTCACAGGTTTTTGAAATATTTTGGCAGAGGATATAAAATAAAATTATTTTATTTGTTTTTCATGGCATTTATGACCAGTTTGCTTGAGTTTCTTACTGTTGTACTTATATTTCCGTTCATAATGATACTGGTAAATCCCGGCAGAGTGGTTGAAAATCCTATTGCCATGTTTTTCCAAAGAACATTAAATATAACCGGAACAAACAATATAATTTTACTTATAGGGGCTTTAATCGCGTCAATAATTATCATAAAAAACTTATATTCCATACTTATAACATATCTGCAAAACAAAATGATAAGCGAATGGGGATTAAAAATAAAAGATAAAATGCTTTCATTCATCCTATATGCGCCTTATGAATCCGATTTAATCAGAGGAAATACAAATGTAGTAACTAAAATAACAAATATTATTGATGATGTAATGCTGTATTATGTATTCAAATTAATAGGATTTATTTCAAATACGCTGGTAATCATATTGGTATTTTCAATTTTAATGTTCTTACTTCCAATGTTTACTTTAATTGCAGTAGTATTTTTCACTTTGACAGGTACTTTTCAAAGTGAAATATTCAGACGCTTTTCGGAAAATCTTGCCATAAAGAAGTTAAAATTGACTCAAGGACCTTATGAAAGTGTAATGAACAGTTTTGCATATATGAAAGATATTAAAATCAACGGATGTCAAAAGTTTTTTATTGATTTCTTTGACAGAACACTCGCAAAAATTATTCCGTATAGCGAAAAACTGACTTTAATTCCTTTAATTCCACAGTACATAATAGAAATAATATTTATATTAACAATGATAATACTGTGCTTCGGAATACTTGCGAAATACGGAGAAAATCCGTCTAATGTATTGGTATCATTAGGTGTTGTTGCAATTGCCATTTACAGAATAGTACCTCAAATATATAAAAATCAAGTATATTTAAACTATATAAATATCAATACGGTAAAAATGGACCAGCTTCTGAGTATGTATGAAGAATACAAAAAGTATGATTATCCGCAAGATAAAGATACGGATGAAAAAATACCGTTTATAAATGAAATAAGAATGAGGGATGTTTCATATTCTTATGACAAGAAAAGTAATGTGCTTGAAAATATAACACTGGATATTAGAAAAGGTGAGTTTGTAGGTATAGTAGGATTATCCGGAGCAGGTAAAACAACCTTTGTAGACTGTTTATTGGGATTGCTTGACTATAAAGGCGAAATATATGTTGATGACATACTTTTAAATACTGATAATATAAGAAAATTCAGAAATATTATAGGTTATGTTCCGCAAAAAACAAGTACAATCAAAGGTGATATATATACAAATATAGCATGGGGTGTAGAAAGAAAAGATATTGATAAAGAAAAAGCCGATGAAGTATTAAAGATAGCACAATTATATGACCAATTAAAAAGTACGGAAAACGGGCTTGAAATAGAGTTAAAACAAGACGGAACAGGTTTATCCGGCGGACAAATGCAGAGAATAGGCATAGCAAGGGCATTATATCGCGATCCGGAAATTATCGTATTTGATGAAGCTACATCAAATCTTGACGTAAAAATTGAAAGCAAACTGACGGAAGTAATATCAAACATAAAAGGAAGTAAAACCATTATCGCTATTGCTCACAGGCTATCGACTTTAATTAACTGCGACAGAATAATATACTTAAAAGACGGCAGACTTGTTGATACGGGTACATTCCAAGAGTTAAGCAATAAACACAGCGATTTTGAAGAAATAGTTAAACTTTCAAGAATTAAACTTGATGATGATGAAGAAAATTAATTTATTTCTTCATACAAAGTTGACGCTTCCTGAACAGATACATTGTTATTAGGAATTTTTACAACCTTTACTTTGTATTCTTTATCGGCTTGAGCAATACTTATAATATCTCCCATTTTAAGCTGTTTTGCGGGTTTGGCAATAATACCGTTAACGTATATTCTGCCTTGTTCTGTCACTTTATTTGCAACTGTTCTGCGTTTTATTAATCGTGATACTTTTAAAAATTTATCTAATCTCATAAAATAATTATACATTAAAAGCCCCCGTTAGTATGCGGGGGCTTAATTTTTATTTTACTTTCTTTTCTAATTTGGAAAGCCGTTTTTCAAACTCTGCATTTTGCTTTTTAAGCTGTTGATTTTGTTTTTCAAGTTCTGTTATACGTTTATCCAATCCTGTTATTTTAGCGGTTAAATCTTGAATTTTAGCAAGCAATTCTTTTATAGAATTAATCATTGCGTAGAACATTTCATCTTTAGTAATTCTTAAATAACCGTCTTCGTCTTTAAATACCGAATTAGGAAATACTTTTTGCAGCTGCTGAGCTATAACACCGACATGCTGAGTTTTCTTTTTATCTTTTTTAAATGTAAAGTTTTTAATTTCAAGTGCCGTAATTTCTTTAAGTCCCGCTTTGTTATCACCCGAAATATTTTTTAAACGTAAATCAGATTGTTGAGCCTTTAAATCTCTTAATATATAATATAAGTTTCCTGAACTGCCTATCGAACTTAACTGACTTAATATAATATTGTCACCTTGAATTAATCCGTCTGCATTTAAGGTAATTGCAGCTTGTGCCTGCCCCGGTTTGAGAATTTTTACCCCCGAATTACCGAAGACGTTTATATAATTTGAACCACCGTTAAGGGTCAAAGTATCTTTTGCGCTAATACTTAAAGTATTACCCAGTGCCTTTATTACTTCAAACGGATTGTTTGGGTCAACCATGCTTTTTAATAAAAATCCGTCATTATTTGTTACATTAAGTTTGAATTTAGATTCTCTGTCAATTAAAACATTATTATTTAATTCCAAAAGATTTGCTTTAACAGTACCGGACTTATCTAATAAAACAGAATCGCTTATATTTAACTTTACTGTTTGAGTTGTATCAGCAGCATTAACAGGAAATACTATTCTCAAAACATCATTAAATGAAATATTTCTGAATGACTTACCAATATCCGAGGTCATAAATAATATATTACCTCCATTGCCTGAGCAAACATCACTACTTAAAGCCCCTGTTCCGCATCGTTCTTGTAAACTGAGAACTGATGCAATACTGCCGGTAGTTCTCGGATCACGAAATATAAAACTAAATTTACCCGTAATATAGCTATTTGTAGAACCGGTAGTAACATTAAATACGCT